>NZ_JAWOAI010000086.1:0-24738 GCF_033194735.1 Streptomyces sp. W16 | reverse complement strand
GACCGCCAAGGCACCCACGGCGTCGACCAGTTCACGCTCGTCGTCGACCAGCACCGCGCCCGCCTGGGCCAGGGCGGCCCGTGTCGTGCGCCAGGACGTGGCGAGGGCTCCCGTGTGCGAGGCCGCGAAGGCACCGACGTCGTGTCGGCCTACGACCAGGGCGACGACCGGACGCCGCGCGGCGAGCCGACGTACGCTCGCGACCAGCCGAGGGCCGTCGGGCACCGACTCGATGTGCAGGGCGACGGCACCCGTCTCCGGGTCGTCCGCCAGGTGGTCCAGGACGTCGGGCGCCGTGATGTCCACACCGTTGCCGAGCCCCACAGCAAGGCTGAGCCCGTGTCCGGCCTCGGTCAGTGCGAACGCCAGGGCGTGGTTGACACCGCCGCTCGCCGCTACGACGGCTACCTTCCCGGGCCTGACCTGGGCCACTCCGGGGACGAAGCTGGCGATCACTCCCGCGTGGGGTGCGAGGAAACCACTGGTGTTGGGGCCGAGCAGCCTGATGCCCGTGGCCCGGACCACCTCGGCGAGTCGGCGCTGGTACTCGACGCCGGGCCCACCGGCTTCGGCGAACCCTCCGCCGCAGATCACCGCGGCACCCGCCCCGGCGGACGCGGCCTCGGCCAGCACGTCGGGGCAGGCCGCCGCCGGAACGCAGATCACCGCGAGGTCGACGGGCCCGTACTTCGCCGCCTCGGCGACCGAGCCGTACATGGTGTCGTCGCGGCCGTTGACGAGCGCCAGGTAGTTCCCGACGTCGGCGAAGCCGGACAGCGAACGGGCCATGGCGGCACCGAGCTTCCCGGCGTTGCGTGAGGCGCCGACGACGGCGATGCCGCGCGGGGCGAACAAGGACCGGAGACCGCTGCTGACAGCGGTGGGCAGAGTGCTGGTCACCGGGCGACTCCCACCAGGTCGGCGCGACCGGAGAGCACCTTGGTCAGCGCAAGGTCGCGGTCGGGTTCAGGCTCGACCGACAGGACCGAGAGGTTCTCCCGCATACGGGCCTGCTCACAGACAAGGGTGCGGGTGAGCGGCGTACCACCGTGCACGGCCACCAGCTCCGGGCCGTCCGGATCGGTGAGTTCGGCGAGCCGCGCGAACACCTCGGGCAGTCCGGCCTCGGTGTCAGGAGCTTTCAGGAGCGCTCCCCAGCCGCCGCCGGCGACCGGACCGGCCGACAGCGGCAGGTCGGGCGCTCCCCGTACGGCGACGGGCGTGCCCCCGGCGTCGGTCACGACATCGACGAGCCGGCCCGGCGTGCTCCAGTTGGCGCCGGCGAACGGCGTCTCCAACGGCTCCGTCCCGTGCTCGGTGATCCAGCCGCCGTGGCTGGAGGCGACGAACTCCGGTGCCCTACGGGCCAGTCGGGCGTCGCCGATGCTGCGGGTGAGGAAGTGGTAGGCGAACTGCCACGGCCGGAAGGTGTCGTAGTAGCGGCCGAAGTGTTCCCACCAGGCCAGGCTCGGACGTGCCGAGTCCTGGATCTTCCGTACGGAGGGCTGGGCCGTCCGCTCGTAGGCGGCGAGCGCCGCAGGCAGGTCGCCGGGATGGTCGGTGAGGGCACGCGCGAGTTCCACCGCGTCCTCCATCGCCATCTTGGTGCCGGAGCCCACGGAGAAGTGCGCGGTGTGCACGGCATCGCCGAGCAGGGCGACCGGCCGGGGATCGAGCGTGTGCCAGTAGCGGGTACGCCGGGTGCGGAAGTTGCCCCACCGGGAGTTGTTCGTCAGCAGTTGCCTGCCCTCGATCTGCTCGGCGAACAGCTTCTCCAAGTACTCCTTGGACTTCAGGTCGCTGGCGCCGGGCGGCTGGGTGACATCGAACTCGTCCAGCCCGGCGCGCCGCCAGGACTCCTCGTCGGTCTCCACGATGAACGTCGACACGGAGTCGGAGATCGGGTAGCCGTGGACCGCGAACACGCCGTCCGGACTGCGCTCGTGGACGAAAGTGAGCCCGTCGAAGAGGTAGTCCGTGCCGAACCAGATGAACTTCGCCGTGGCTGTCTCCACCTCCGTGCCCAGGTCGGGGCCGAGCTCCTCGCGGATCTTCGATCCGGCTCCGTCCGCGGCGACGACGAGGTCGTAGCCGTCCAGGTCGTCGAGCGTCACCTCGGTGGAGAACCTGAGGCCGGCTCCGACGTCACGGGCCCGCTCCTGGAGCAGGAGGAGCAGCGTGCTCCGTACGACGGCAGCCATACCGTTTCCGCCGCAGCGGACGCGTTCGCCCTTGAGTCGGACCTCGATCTCGTCCCAGTGCCGGCCGTGCTCGGTGAGCGCCTCGCGCAGGACCGGATCGGCCTCGTGGATGGCCTCAAGAGTGCGGTCGGAGAATACGACTCCGAAACCGAAGGTGTCGTCGGCGCGATTGCGCTCGAATACGGTGACCTCGGCAGACGGATCGGCCTGCCGCATCAGAGCGGCGAAGAACAGCCCGCCGGGCCCACCGCCCACCACTGCGATACGCATGGTGTCACTGCTCCTTGACCAGGATGTTGCTCAGTTCGCCGACACCCTCGATCCGGGTGACGAGCTTGGAGCCCTCGGCGAGGTAGCGGGCGGGCTTGCGCGCGTGTCCGACGCCGCCTGGGGTGCCAGTGGCGATGATGTCGCCGGGGACGAGGGTGATGATCTGCGAGATGTACGCGACGAGCGCGGCGGCGTCGAAGACCAGGTCGGCGGTGTCGGCCCGCTGCACTGTCTCGCCGTCGACCTCGCAGGAGATCTCGCCGGGTTCGGCGTCGGTCACCAGCCACGGACCGACCGGAGTGGAGCGCTCGAAGGTCTTGCCTTGCAGCCACTCCAGCGAGCGGTACTGGAAGTCGCGGGCGGTGACGTCGTTGACGACGGTGTAGCCGGCGATCGCGGCGGCGGCCTGTTCACGATCGGCGTGGCGCACCTCGGCCCCCACGACGACACCCAACTCGGCCTCCCAGTCGACCTGTTCGGATCCGGCGGGCAGCACGACCGGGTCGTACGCGCCGACCAGGGCGCGGGCGAACTTGGCGAACAGCGCCGGATACTGCGGCAGTTCGCGGCCCATCTCCAGGATGTGGGTGCGGTAGTTCAGCCCCACGCAGAAGATCTTCTCCGGGTTGGGGACCAGAGGCGCGTAGTCGAGACCGACCGGGTCGTGCCGGGGCCCGTCGGCGGTCCGCGCCGCGTTCCGCCAGTCGGGCCGGGCCAGGAAGGCGCCGAGGTCGACGGCACCGAGTTCGACTGCGGCGTCCTCGTCGACACGGACGGCGGCGGTGCCGGAGGCGGTGCGGATGGTGGCGAGTTTCACGGGGCGACAGCCTCTCGGGAGGTGCGGGCGAGGCCGAGGGCCTCGAAAACGGGATCGTCGGAGAACCGGAAGGCGTCGAGACCAGTGTCGGTCCGGAAGGAGAGGCCCGCCCAGGAGGGCACCGCGAACAGGTCGCCCTTGCCCACCTCGTAGGTGTCGTCGCCGACGGTGACGGTGCCGGAGCCCTCGAAGACCTGCCACACTGACGAGCCGGCCGTACGGGTAAGGGCCGTGCGGGCACCGGAGCGCAGTCGGTGCATCTCGCAGCGCATCGTGGACAGGCAGTCACCGGCGGTGGCCGGGTTGGTGAAGCGGACCACGGCGTGGCCGGGCTCGACGACGCCGGGGTGCCCTTCGTCCTCCAGCTCCAGCTGTGCGGCGAGGGCGGCGTCGGTGTGTTCCCACCGGTAGGCCATCAACGGCGACGCCTTGGGAGCGGGGGCTCCTACGGGAGTGAGGCCCGGGTGCCCCCACAGCCGCTCGTTGCGCGAACTGTCGGGGGTGGCGCGGGTGGACAGCTCGTCGGGGCCGAACTCGAAGAAGCCGGCGTCTATCTGGCGCACTAGCGGGATGTCCAGGCCGTCGATCCACGCCATGGGGCTGTCGGAGGTGTTGTGGTGCTCGTGGAAGTGCATGCCGGGGGTGAGCAGCAGATCGCCGCGTCGCATGGCGACCGGGTCGCCCTCCACATTGGTCCACACGCCCTCGCCGTCCACCACGAAGCGGAACGCCGTCTGCGTGTGCCGGTGCGCGGGGGCCTCCTCGCGCGGGCCGAGGTACTGGATCGCGGCCCACAGGGTCGGTGTGGCGTAGGGCGTGCCGGGCAACCCCGGGTTGGCCAGGGCGATCGCGCGGCGCTCGCCGCCACGGCCGACGGGAACGAGCTCACCGGCACGCTCGGCCAGCGGCAGCAGGGTCGACCAGCGCCAGAGCATGGGCACCGCGTCGGGGCGGGGGCTGGTGGGCATCAGCCCGCCGATCTGGGTCCACAGCGGAGTCATGTGGGCTTCGGCGAAGCGGGCGTACAGATCGTCGAGCTGGGCCTTCTCTTCCTCGGTGATCTCCGGGAGCTGGGCTGTCGTCATGCGATCGTCGCCTCCTTACGAGAGGTGCGAGAGGTACGAGAGTCATGGGTCGCCGCAGCGGTCAGGGCCGTGTGCGGGCGGAGCGCAGGACCGGCGTCGAGCGGGGTGCGGCGGTCCTGGTCACGGCGTCGCGAAGGGCCGGGAGTGCCGCACTGGCGCTGAGGCATGAGCGTCACGCTCCTTGCCGTCCGGGCCTCGTCGTGGCGGCGTAACGTGACCGCCATGACGAGGTAACACCAACGTACGACAAAAATGCGACGGTCGTCTAGAGGTTGAAACTAATCGAGATGCTGAGCCCGTGCGGCGCAGATCAGGCCCTGCTGATCAACTCGTCTATGTACGTCTCGGCGGGATGCCGAAGAAGTCCGTGCGCCTCAAGGAACACGTCGTGGGCCAGGCGCCCGTGCCAGCCGGTCGGCAGGAGTTCGGGCGGCAGGTCCGGGTCCCGGAACGGGAAGAGCCGGTAGTCGTGGATCAGCTGCATGCGTTCCGTCAGGGCCGCCGGCCCGTGAAGCGCCCCGGCCCGGTACTCGGTGAGCCGCGGGCGGTAGATCTCCAGGAGTTCGGCGTAGTCGCGGTTCAGTTTCTCCAGTTCCCAGGCGCGTCCGGCGATGTCCCGGTCGGCCTCCAGGCCCTTCGATCGGGAGCGGAAGGTGTCCAGCTGTACGGCGGGGGTGTCGGCGAAGGTGTGCAGGACCTGGTCGGTCCGGTCGTGCGGGCTCAGCCAGATCGCCGAGGAGAGAGGGCCGAAGCCGAACCAGGCGAGCTTCTTGCGCAGTTGCTCCCGTAGGGTGCGCTCGGTCTCCGGGACCGAATAGACGATCATGTGCCACTGGCCGTCCCAGGGGCCGCGGGCCCGCTGGAAGATCCGGGCGCGCCCCTCGTCGAGCAGTTCCCATGCCGTGTCGGTGAGCGCGTAGACGGTTTCCCGTCCCTCGCGCCTGCTGTCCAGCCACCCCTCCTTGCGCATCCGGGTCGCTGTCACGCGGACCGTCGCCTCGGGGACGTCGAAGCACTCCATCAGCGCGATGAGCGCACGCAGTCGGACCTCGCCACCTCGGTAGCGCAGATAGTCGCCGAACAGGTCGAACACCAACGACCGTGCCTTCATGCGTATGACCTCCTGCCGACTTGATCCGGTCACGACCTGTGGGGTGGCGTGTGGTTCGCGCACGGCCGTGATCACCCTGCCACAACGCGTGGACAGGCCTCCATGATGCGACTATCAGCGTCCTCCAAATGACTCATCCTGAAAACGAGCGGCGTAATATTGACACTTGAGATGTGGGTCACGATGATGACTGCAGACCCGGTGAGCTCCGCCCGTCCGCAAGTTCGGCTCCCGAGTCCGAACGGTCGGCACAGGGCCGGATCTCCGAACCGCGAGTTCGGAGGAAGCAACGAAGCCGGCTCGGAGCCGTACTGAGCCGCATTCCCCGACGCTCCATGCTCCGCATCCACCCCCTCCCCGTGCGGGGCAGCCAGTGGCCGTCGGCAGCAGAGCCGTCAGACAGCATCTGAAGGGACTCAGATCATGACCGCGACCCCCATTCCACGGGTAGGCCACCTGATCGACGGAGAGATGACCCCCGTCGGCGACCTGCGTGACGTCCACGATCCCGGGCGCCTCCAGGACGTCGTGGCGCAGGTGGCCGTGGGAACCGTCGACGACGTCGACCGCGCCGTCCGGGCGGCCCACGGCGCCTATGCCACCTGGCGACAGACCCCGGCGAGCGAGCGCGCGGCCCTGCTGATGGCCGCGGGTGACCTGCTCACCACCCACTCCGGGGAACTCGCTCCCCTTCTGGTGCGGGAGCACGGCGGTGTGCTGTGGGAGGCCCAGACCGACTTCGCGCTGGGCACCGGAGTGCTCCAGCACACGGCGAGTCTCGTCGAGGACTTCTTCCGCCCGGTGCAGTACGACGACGAGCAGAGCTTCATCAGCGTGGAGAAGGTGCCGCGCGGTGTCGTGGCGGCGGTCGTCCCGTGGAACATGCCGGTCGTCCTGACGATGATGAAGCTGGCGCCGGCGCTGGCGACGGGGAACACGGTCGTGCTCAAGCCCTCGCCCTTCGCCCCCGCCGCACTGACTCTCCTCCTCCAGCGGGTCGCCGAGCTCTTCCCGCCGGGCGTGATCAACGTGGTCCACGGTGAGGGCGACGTCGGCGCCGCCCTCACCGGACACCCGCTGGTCCGCAAGGTCGGTTTCACCGGAGGGACACTCACCGCGCAGAAGGTCATCCACGCGACCGCGGACACCATCAAGAACGTCACCCTGGAGCTCGGCGGAAACGATCCGGCGATCGTCCTGGACGACGTGGACATCGACGCCGCGCTGGAGCGCATGCTCAAGGGCGTCTACACGAGGTCCGGGCAGATCTGCTTCGCGGTCAAGCGGATCTATGTCCCCCGCGGCCTCTACCAGCGATTCTCCGACGCGTTCTGCGAGCGGGTGGACGAGTACGCCGTCGGTCACGGCCTCGACCCGGCCACGAGCTTCGGGCCGCTGAACAACGAGGCCCAGCACAAGAAGGTCACCGACCTCCTGGACAGGACCAGGAACTCCACCGCGCGGCTCGTGGAACTGGGTCGCAAGGTCGACGCCGACTCGTGGAACGACGGCTACTACGTCCTGCCCCACGTCGTCCTGGACGTCGAGCACGAGGCCCCCGTCTCCTGCGAGGAACAGTTCGGGCCGGTCGTCCCCCTCATCGCCTACGACGACGAGGAGCAGGCGGTGCGCTGGGCCAACGACAGCGCCTACGGCCTCGGCTCGTCGGTATGGACCACGGACCCGGACCGCGGCCTTGCCCTGGCCCGCCGGATCGAGGCCGGCAGCACCTTCATCAACACGCACTCCTTCGAGTCGCTCGATCTGCGCATGCCGTTCGGCGGAATCAAGGAGAGCGGCATCGGGCGTGAGTTCGGTACGGCGGGCATGTCGGAGTACGTCGAGGACCACGCCATCCGCCGTCTGAAGTAGTCCGACGTCCGGCCTCCCGCGCGGAAGGCCAGGCATTGGCGCAGTCTCGCGGCACCCGCTGTATCCGCCGGTGGTGCCGTCCACAGAAGATCACCTGTCGGAACCCGCCCGGCCTCGCCCTTCCGCGACGACGGGCCGGGTGTTCGACCCCGCACACAGCTTGGAGTCCGATCACCATGACCACGATCACCGCCGCCGTCGCGCGGGTGCACAAGGCACCTCTGACCGTCGAACAGCTTCAACTCGACGACATCCGGGACAACGAAGTGCGGGTCAGGATGGTGGCCACCGGTGTGTGTCACACCGACTTCATCGTTCGGGACGGCGTCTACCCCACTCCGCTCCCGGCGGTGCTAGGCCACGAGGGCGCCGGTATCGTCGAGGCGGTCGGGAAGACGGTCACCCGGGTCAAGGCCGGCGACCACGTGGTGATGTCCGCCGCCTACTGCACCCACTGCACGGAGTGCCTGGCCGGCCAGATGGCCTACTGCGAGAACCTGTTCACCCAGGACTTCGGCGGCCGTCGTGACGACGGCTCGACCGCGCTGTCCGCCCAGGATGGGACGGTCGTCTCCTCGCACTTCTTCGGTCAGTCCGCGTTCAGCACGCACGCCAACGTCGTCGAGAGCAGTGTCATCCAGGTCGATCCGGCCGCGCCGCTGGAGACGTTGGCGCCGCTCGGCTGCGGTATGCAGACCGGCGCAGGGTCCGTCCTCAACGAACTCCGTCCGCCGGCCGGATCGTCCTTCGCGGTCTCCGGCGCCGGCGCGGTGGGCCTGGCCGCGATCATGGCGGCCCGTGTCGCTGGCTGCACCACGATCGTCGCGATCGACCTCCACGACTCCCGCCTCGAACTGGCGAAGGAGCTCGGCGCCACCCACACGATCAACGGCCGCAGTGCTGATGTCGCCGACGAATTGATGCGGATCACGGGCGGCAGGGGCGTCTACAACATCCTCGACACCACGGGCATCCCGGGAGTGCTGGCTCCACTGGTCGGCGCACTGTCCATCCGGGGGACTCTGGCCCTGGTGGGAGCAGCGGCTCCTGGCACTGAGGCGCCGTTTGAGATCGGGCAGTCCCTGGTGAAGGGGTGGACGTTCAAGACCATCGTCCAAGGGAGTTCCGTACCCCAGCTGTTCATCCCGCGCCTGGTCGAGCTGTACGAGCAGGGGCGCTTCCCCCTCGACAAGCTCATCCAGCACTACAAGTTCGACGACATCAACACCGCTTTCGCGGACTCCGAGTCAGGTGTCACTGTCAAGCCGGTGGTCGTCTTCTGACCTTTGGAAACCGCCTGCCCGGTCGGCCGGGGCATGACGCACGTGAACGTCAGGTTCCCGGTGTCCCGGCGCGCCGCGTCATGGCCGCCGGGGCAGCCCGGACGCCGCCTCCCGGACGTGGTCCAGTGCCGTGTCCAGTGCGGCCAGGTCCTGCGGGGTGAAGCCGTCGAAGACCTTTCGCAGGTTGCGGGCGTGCACGACGGCCGCCCGGTTGAGTACGTCGTGCCCGGTGGCGGTGATGCCCGCGTAGGAGACGCGCCGGTCGGTGGGGCACGGGCGCCGCTCGACGTATCCCGCGATCTGCATCCGGTCCACCAGGCGGGTCACGCCACTCGTGGTGAGGGCGATCTGGTCGGCCAGGGAACTCATCGTGAGCTGTTCCCCCTCCGAGCGGGCCAGCCGGATGAGCACCTCGAACCAGACGTGTGGGAGCCCCGTCTCGGACTCCATGGCCGACCCGAGCCACTGCTCCAGTCGGCTGTACGCCTCGGCCAGGCGGCCGAACGTGGTGATCAGAGGGTCGTCGATGGGAGTCGCGGAAGGCATGGTGACAATCCTACCCGGTAAAAGGTTGTTGAGTCAGATATTGCTTCATCAAACATCGATGGTTACTGTGTCAATATCTGACTAGTCAACGAACTGGAGGCTGTCATGCATGTCGCGATCATCGGAGCGGGCAACGTGGGCTCCGCTCTCAGCAAGGCCGCGGTAACCGCCGGACACACGGTGTCCGTCTCGGCGACCAGCCCGGAGAAGGCCGCTGCGGTAGCGGCCGAAACGGGAGCGCGTCCCGCGGCGAACAACGTGGACGCCGTGACCGGCGCCGACCTCGTGGTGCTGGCCGTACCCGGTAGCGCGGTGACCTCCGTCGCGGACGAACTGGCGCCGGCGGTGAGCGGCAAGATTGTCGTCGATGCCACCAACCCGCTGAACGCGACCTTCACCGACCTCGACATCGAGGAGACCGCGGCCGCGCAGACCCTCCAACGGCACCTGCCGAACACGCCCGTGGTGAAGGCCTTCAACACCGTCTTCGCCGGACGCCTCGGCAACCCCGTCGAGCAGGGCGTTCCGTTGCACCTCTTCTACGCCGGCGACGATGCCGACGCGAAGAAGAACGTCGCGGAGTTCGCATCCTCGCTCGGCTTCGCGCCGATCGACGCGGGTGGGCTGCGCATGGCCCGCGCGCTGGAGGAGATGGCCTTCCTGAACATCTCGCTGAACGCGTCCCAGGGCTGGGCGTGGCAGTCCGGGTGGGCACTGCTCGGCCCGACCGGCTGAGGGGAGTCCATGATGACCACGGACGCCGACATATCGAACTCCCCGTTCGGGGCGCCGGTCGCGGTGACCCGGGGCGACGCGGTGACTCCGCTCGTCGTGCTGCTGCACGGCCGCGGCTCGCGCGAGACCGAGATCATGGCGCTCGCCGACGCGTTGCCACCTGAGCTGTCGTACGCCGCCGTACGCGCACCCCTCGCGGAGGGGCCCGGGTTCGCCTGGTTCGCCAACCGCGGTATCGGCCGCCCGGTCCCGGAGTCCCTGCGGACGTCCATGAACTGGTTCAACGCCTGGCTCGACGGGATCGCCCCACCCGGTCGTCCCGTTCTGCTCGTCGGCTTCAGCGGCGGCGCCGCGTTCGCGGGCGGGCTGGTCCTGGACAACCCGGAGCGCTTCGCCGGAGCGGCGATCCTCTACGGCACGTTGCCGTTCGACGCAGGGGTGCCCACGGTGACCGCGCGACTCGCCGGAGTGCCGGTGTTCGTCGCCCAGGGCGAGCACGACCGTGTCATCCCGCGTGAACTGCTCGACCGCACCTGGCGTTACCTGATCGAGGAGTCCGGGGCGCCGACGATCGCCCGCCGGGACCCCGTGGGACACGGCATCGCCACCAGCGCGTTGGCGGAACTCGCGGGCTGGCTCGGGGAGCGTGCTGACTACATAGCCCGTCATGGATTTCCCGGCAGAGAGCCGGCGCGCTGGCCGGCTCTCCCCGAGGGGCTTCCCGACCGCGCCGGGCCGAGGCCGCGCGTCAGCGTGGCAATTCCCCAGCAGCAGTTGACCGACAACTCGCAACCGGAACTGCAGGAGAAGTTGTTCGCCCGGCTGAGCGCGCTCGTCGGCGTCGACACCGACCAGTCGGCGATATCCGTGCCGGGTGCGCGAGGCTTCATGCTCACGCAGGCCCTCACCACCGGTCCTGCGGAGGCATTCCTCGTGCCAATGGCAAGGGAGTTCGCTCACCTGCACCCCGGACACGACGGCTCGCTCCACATCGCGCTGCCGGTCGGCCTGGCGGCCGACGCGATCCGGCACGGCTGGGCCGTGGCTCATCCGCTCGCCGGGATCAGGCTCACTCCGGGCATGGTGCTGGTCTACGGGCCCCGCGACGAGCGCGAACTCGACGTCGTTACCGCGATCGTGAGCACCAGTCACGCCTGGGCCGCGGGGAAGTTCACCCCGGCCGCCGCCTAGCAGAGCGTCGGGGATTCCCGCACACACCCACATTCCGGCCGGGCCGTCACGGCCCGGGTCCTGCCTCCGGAGGTTCACCGTCAGCGCTTGTCACGAGCGCTCATCACGAGAATTGAGGACTCACCATGGAGCGTCGTTCCATGCTCAAGGGTGGAGCCGCCGCCGCGTTCGGTGCGCTCGCCATCACCGCTGTGACGAGCGGGGAAAGTCTGGCGCAGGCTGCCACGCAGTACCCGGGTCTGCTCCCGGACCCGGCCACCACGCCAGTGCCGAACCCGCCCTACCCCCACAACCTGACCCGTGCCGAGCGGAAGCACCTGGAGACCTTCGACGAGCTGGACTTCGAGGTGTTCACCCACGCCGACTGGGCACGCCTGGGCGAGAGCCACGCGCAGAACATCCGCGTGCACTGGCCCGACGGGCACTACACCGACGGCATTGACAAGCACATCGAGGACCTCGCCGCCCTGTTCGTGTGGGGGCCCGACACACGGATTCTGTCGCACCCCCTGCGGGTCGCGAAGAACGAACTGACCTGTGTCACCGGCGTGATGGAGGGCACCTTCACCCGCCCCATGCCCGACGGGAACGGCGGCTTCATTCAGCCGACCGGCAAGAAGTACGCCATCAACATGGCCACGGTCGGCATCTGGAACCGCCGAGGAACCATGGACGAAGAGTTCCTGTTCTGGGACAACCAGGCCTTCTATGGGCAGATCGGCCTCGGCTGAGCCGATGAGCGCGAGGCGGCCCGGGATCGACTGGGTCGGCCTCAACCGCAACGCGTAGTTGGTGGCGGGCCGTGGTGAGGATGCCGACTTCGGCTCCGAGAACCTCGACCGGCCGCCGGTCCGATTGCGGACTCGTCGCGAGGGTGCGGACGGACCCGAACGGCGAGGAAATCAGCGAAAAGACATACCGTCACATTCTTCCTGACATCGAATCGATGTGCGTGTGGCTCCGGTCAGACCGTCCGGAGCCACGCGCTGCAATCGGCGGCGGGCGAACCGCCGCTCTCCGAACGCGGTGTCTCCGCCCCATGTCTCCGACTCCCGGAGTCAACGGGTGAGCCCGCAGGCAAGGAGTGGTTGTCCATGTCTCATCCCCACTACGTCATCGTCGGTGCCGGTACGGCCGGCCCCGTCATCGCGGCCCGACTCACCGAGGACCCCACCGTCGACGTCGTCCTCTTGGAGGCCGGCAAGGAGAACACCTACGAGGCCAGCCGCACCCAGGGCGCCTTCTTCGCCCTCCACGGCAGCGAGGCCGACTGGCAGTACGAGACCACTGCCCAGCCGGGCATCGGTGGTCGTTCCATCACCCACCCGCGCGGCAAGGTCGTCGGTGGTTCGTGTGCCCTGAATGTCGGTGCTTGGCTTCGAGGCACCCCCGGTGACTACGACGTCTGGAGCAAGGAGGGTGCTCATGGCTGGGACGGAGCCGAGGCCCTGCGTGCGTACCTGCGCATCGAGGACACGGACCGTGGCCCCTCGCAGTGGCGAGGCTCCGGCGGTCCAATGACCCTTTCCGACCTGCCCTCGCCCACCAGTCTTCCCGACGCCCTGCTGGACGGCTTCACCGAAGCGGGCTACGGGGCACGTGGCGACAGCGCCGGTGCCACCCCCTACGTCGCCGACCGGTTCCAGAGCATCTTCAAGGCCCGTACCCGGCGAACCTCCGCCGATGCCTACCTCGATGAGGAGGTACGCGCCCGTCCCAACCTGCGAATCGTCACCGAGGCGCTGGTCAGCAAAGTCGTTTTCGACGGCGCCCGCGCCACGGGCGTCGTCTACGAGAAGGGTGGCACCGAGCACACCCTCGACGTCGAGCGCGAAGTGATCCTGTGCGCCGGTGTCATCAACACCCCGCAGCTGCTCATGCTTTCCGGCGTCGGCCCCGCCGCGCACCTGCGCGAGCACGGCATCGAGGTCGTCGCGGACCTCCCCGGCGTCGGCGGGAACCTGCACGACCACCCCGTCGCGCCGGTCGTCGCGCTCGCGCCCTCCGGTGTCGGAGGCTCCTATCAGGGAAACCCCCTGTCCGACGAGTCCTTGGCCCAGTGGCGCCTGGACCGCACCGGCCCCACCGCCTTCTTCTCCCAGAATGGAGTCGGCTTCGTCGCCCGCACGCCCGGCTCGCCCGTGCCGGACTACGAACTGCTCTTCGATTACAACCCGGACATCAGCGACGACAGCCCGGTCGCGGGGGCCACCGGTGGCGACCAGCGCAGCGGCTACAAGGTCTGGGCGGTGCTGCTGCACCCCAAGAGCCGTGGCACCCTGCGCCTGGCCTCGGCCGATCCGCATGACAAGCCCGTCATCGATCCGAAGTACCTCAGCCACCCCGACGACCTGCCGGACCTCGTCGACGCGATGCGCCACGCGCAGAAAGTCACCCAGTCCCCGTCGCTGGCTCCGTACACCGAGGCGGTCTATCCCGCGATCGGTGCCCCCGACTCCGAATTCCACGAGGCCATCCTCAAGACCATGTACACCACCTACCACCTCGTCGGGACGGCCCGGATGGGAGACCCGTCCGACGACAGGACCGTGGTCGACCCACAACTGCGGGTGCGCGGTGTCACGGGGCTCCGTGTGGCGGACGCCTCCGTGATCCCCTCGCTGATCAGCGGTCACACCATCGCCCCCAGCATCATGATCGGTGAACGTGCCGTCGAGCTGATCCGCGAGACGAGCTGACCAGGGGGCGAAGATGAGTTGTTCGCCGTGACGCGGGTGGATATACCGATCACGCGGGCCGGCCGGGTGGGCGACCTCAGGTCGCCCACCCGGGTGTGTTCATGCTGGCGCTTTCGGCGAGCGGATCACTTTCCGTCGGCGCGGCGTTCGTAGGACACCGAGTAGGCGTGGCTGCGGAAGGACAGCACCGGGTCGTCCGAGAGTTCGATGCCGGGGGTGATGCGGGTGGGGTCGTAGACCTGTGCGGCCCAGTGGTCCTGATCGGCCACCGGCGCGGTGATCTGCAGCCGGCCCGCGACGATCTCGGGGCGGTCGGCGGGCCAGGGTTTCGTCGGGTCGTCGGTGGGGTCGCCGTCCTGACCCAGCTGGACGCGGAGAGTGAAGCCGACGGGGCCGTCGACGAGGCGGCGGAGAAGTTCCTCGGCAAGGTATTCGGGGTTCTTGCCCGCTGCCTCTTCCTCGGACAGTTCCTGCAGACCGGTGTCGGGTTCCCAGCGGTACCGGACCGGGCGGCGCCTGCCGTGGGGGTCCACCCAGACGAAGGCGTGGACGGCCCAGTACCGGGCGGTGCCGTAGCTGACAGGGATGGGCATCCGGGCCGCTTCCTGCAGACCGGCGGCGGCCGAGGGGTGGGCCGCGGTGTACGCCTGGACCTTCTTCGGGTCGGGTGCTCCGGTGCCGGGGTCCTTCTCCAGGGCGTCGAGCAGTTCCAGGAACTGCTCCGGGGTGGCGGCGAAGAACACCGGGATGTTGACGGAGACGAGGTCGGTGCTGGTGTCGTCAGGGAGGAAGAAGCGTACGGCCAGACCGCGGCCGGCCCTGATGCCGTCGGGCACCGTCGGGTTGGTGTTGGAGTTGGAGAAGCGCACGACGACAGGCGTCCGGGCGGACTGGAGGTGGGCCGCGGTGGTGAGGGAGGCGGCTTCGCCGGAGGGGGTGAAAGTGGCGTCGAAACACAGGCCGCGGGCGTGCACGCGCCGGTGGCCGGGGTATGTGCCGCTGACGCGCTCGATGGCGTCGACGGCAGTGAAGGCCAGGGGCGTGGGGGTGCGTTCGCTCATGGTGGGAGTGTAGAAAGCGGTGCCTACGCCTTTCGTCAAGACCGGGAGCGGGGTTCGGAGTTGTTCTCGCGGGCCCGGCAGCCGCCGTGGAAGGTGAGAGAGGCGAGATCGTGAAGGTCGGCGCACGCGGGCAGGAGAACATCGCCGCGTGTTCGAGTGACCGGTCGTTGGCTCTGAGCGTGTCGGCCGCCCTTGCGGAGAGCCTTCGCGTACGCGGCTGGGCCGAGGGAGTGGGTGACCGTTTCCTCGGAGGGCGTGTGGTACTCGGCCATCCGCGGGTCGATCGTGGTGATGGCGGTGATGGCGGTGCCCGCGTCGCGCCAAAGGGCCTGTGCGGCGCCCATCAGCAAAGCCGCCTGCTTGTGACCACCTTCGGAGGCGCTGGCCCAAGCGAGCAGCTCCAGCATCTTTGCGATCCCGACGTAGTCGTTGAAGTCCTGCATGCTGTTCAGCGCGCCCATGCTCTTCGCCCTGGTCGCCACCTTGTCACCGCATTCCCAAGCGCCCAAGCCCACTGGCGGTGCACGGCGGGCCGGCAATAGGGGATCGGAGAGCGAGCCGGATGTCGGCATAGGGCGTGACGTAGCAGGCGGCGATCAGGTCTGCGCTGTGATCGGCGTGCAGATGCGAGATCCAGAACGTGTCCAACTCGTTCAGCAGAACGTGTTGTTGTGGCTGAGCCGGCGTCCCGCTGCCCGCATCCACCCATACCCGCGTGCTCCCGCCGGACGCCAGGTGGACGGAACAAGGGTTGTCCACACTCGGGTACGGCGTTGCGCAACCGAGAACCGTAAGGCGGAGAAGCTCGCTGGTTATCTGCGGAGTCCGGAGTCCCTGATCCACACATTATTGACCATTTCTCGGGGCGCGGCCCAGAGAGGAACCGTGGCCGAGGAAGGGGCAGCCCGCATCTTCGGTTCCTTGCGCGGTCGCGCGTCCGCAAGTTACATCTGTCCCCTTTGCCTGTTCTTGGTATGCCTTGCGCGAATGTTGTGTAACTTTCAACAAGAGATGGTCTGGAGCGGGTGTCCTCAGAGGACGGACAGGCGGACGTGGACGTGAAAGGCATGGTCGTGGAGTCGGGGAATCTGCCCGCGGCGTTCACCAGTTTCGTTGGCCGACGGCACGAGACCGCCGAGATCCGCCGACTGCTGGGTGCGGGGCGGCTGTTGACGCTCACCGGAGTGGGCGGAGTGGGCAAGACACGACTGGCATTGGAGACGGCCCGTACGTTCGGTAAGGCGTTCCCGGACGGGGTGTGGCTGGTGGACCTGGCCTCCGTGCACGACCCGGCGGCGGTGACGGCCGTCGCGGCCGGCTCCTTGCGGATGCCGGACCTCGGTGTCCGGCCCGTCGTAGATCAACTGGCCGCCTATCTCACGCGGCAGCGGGCTCTGTTGATCCTGGACAACTGTGAGCACCTTGTCGACGCCTGCGCCGGGCTGGTCCAGGCGCTTCTGTCGGCCGCGCCGGAGCTGTGCATCCTGGCAACGAGCCGCCACACGCTCGGTGTGACCGGCGAGTACGTCCTCGCCGTACCGCCACTTCCACTGGACGAGGCGGTCGCGCTACTGCGGGACCGGGCCACCGCCGTCCACCCCGAGTTCGCCGTCAGCCCCCCGAACCAGACCGAAGTGGCCCGGCTCTGCGCCGACCTGGACGGATTGCCGTTGGCCATCGAACTGGCCGCGTCCCGGCTGCGGGGCCTCACTGTCGAGCAGCTTACAGAGCGGTTGGAGGACCGGTTGGAAGCCCGGTTCGCGCTGCTCGGCGGGGGCAGCCGGACTGCCCCGCGGCACCAGCGCACCCTGCGCGGGATGATCGACTGGAGCTATGAACTGTGCGTCCCGGCAGAGCAGTTGCTGTGGCGGCGGCTGTCGGTCTTCGTCGGCGGGTTCACGTTGGAGGCGGCCGAGGGTGTCTGCGCGGGGGACGGCATCGACCGGCGCGAGGTGGCGGATCTCCTCGACCGGCTGGTGGCCCAGTCCGTTGTCCTGACCTGTGAGGTGGAGGGCCGGCGCTACCGGCTGCTGGAGATCGTCCGACGGTACGGACGGGAGCGGCTCACCGAATCCGGTGAGGAGCGCGAACTGCGGCTGCGCCACCGGGACTTCTTCCTCGCCCTGGCCGAGCGCATCGACCGGCACTGGTACCGCGCGGGTCAGGTGGAGAACCTCGCCCGGTTGCGCGTCGAGCACGCCAACCTGGTCGCCGCCCTGGACTGCGACGAAGACCCCCGGGCCGGGCTGAGGTTGCTCGCGGCGCTGTGCTGGCACTGGTGCGCCGGAGGCTTCCTCAGCGAAGGGCGCCGCATGTTCGAGCGGGCGCTCACGGCCGCACCCGAGCCCACCCCGGAGCGCGCGCAGGCGCTGCTCGCCGCGATCTGGGTCGCGCAGACCCAGGGCGACCTGGCGACGGCCGACCGGTGGCTGGACGAGGCCGGAGCATTGGGCGAGTGGCTGGGCGAGCCCGCGGTACGGGTCCAGGTGGCCGGCTTCCGCGGAGTGTCGGCCCACTACCGGGGACGGCCGGCGGAGGCCATCGAACGCTACGCGGAGGCGCTGGCCGCGATGACGGCACTGGGCGACGAACGCCAGTCGGTGTCCTGGCTGATCGCCCTCACCTGCGCCCAGGCCTACGCCGGGGATCCAGGAGTGTCCGAGACCAGCAGCCGGATGATCGCCGCCGCCGAGGCGAGTGGCGAGCGATGGGGGCATGCGCAGGTGCTGATGGCACTGGGGCACGACGCCTGGACCTGCGGCGACCGTGAGAGGACCGAGGCTCTGGCCCGGTCCGCCCTGGAGTACATGCGTGGCTTCGACGACTACGCGATGGTCGCACGGATGCTGGAACTGCTCGCCTGGGCCACCGCCGTTGGCGGCGCGCATGCGCGGGCCGCCGGGTTGTTGGGTGCCGCGGACGTGCTGTGGAGGGACGCCGGCAGTTCCGTCGCCGCGTTCGGGCCGCAGATGACCGCTCACCACGAGCGTTGCGAGCAG
Source organism: Streptomyces sp. W16 (assembly GCF_033194735.1). Lineage (NCBI taxonomy): Bacteria > Bacillati > Actinomycetota > Actinomycetes > Kitasatosporales > Streptomycetaceae > Streptomyces > Streptomyces sp. W16. The sequence goes on along the minus strand of NZ_JAWOAI010000086.1, from coordinate 6,868 downwards.
ACGGTCGTCGCCGCGCTGGGGCAGGCGGCCTACGCGGTGGCGTTCGCGGACGGCGGCGGTCACGGCGGCCCCGGCCGGGCTGTCGCCTTCGCCCTGGCCGACAGGATTGACGCCGACGCTGACATCGATGTCGATACCGCCGATGCCGTGTCCCCGTTGTCGCGCCGGGAGCGGGAGGTGGCCGCGCTGGTGGCCAAAGGTCTGAGCAACCGGCAGATCGCCGCCGAGCTGGTGCTGTCGCCACGCACGGCCGACCGTCATGTCGAGAACATCCTGGCCAAACTCGGCTTCAGATCACGGGCCCGGATCGCGGCCTGGTGGACGGCCGGCCAGGTCTCCACGTCGTAGAAGCAGGGGAGCGATCAGTTGGGGCCCGGATGTTCCGGGCCCCACCCTGTCACCGCTGTTGTCCTTCGGCCGGAGTACCGGATTCCGGGATGACTGGCCTCAGGAGACCGGGTCCCATCCGTCGGTGCCGGCCAGGTACTTCTGGGCGGTGTAGTCGGCTGCCTCGGAGTCGGACATCTGCGGCGCGTTCGCGCCCGTACCCGCACCTGGACCGGTGTTCTTGTACTCCTTGAACCGGGCCGACGTCCACGAGTAGTCCGTCGTCATGTCGGTCCAGGGGTGGGCCGCGGTGATGCCCGAGTTCACCGTGGTGTCGCGGACCACCGTCTGGGGGGAGGCGTCCGCCGTGTTGTGCCAGGGTCGGCCCAGGTACATCGTGTTCGCCGGCACGCCGTTGGTGTAGATCGTGCTGCCGGTGATGAGGATGCCGTACTTCTTGCTCTTGTCGGTGTTCGGTGCCAGCACCGTGCCGCCGACCCAGTTGACCATGGCGATGTTGTCCCGGTCGAACACCGCGGTGGCGTTGCCGAAGATGAAGTCGACCGAGCCCTCGATGTAGCTGCCGACGAAGTACTGCCGCTCCTGGGCGGTGGCGACCGGCGACTTGGCGAGGATCGTGTCCTGGCGGCTGATGATCCGGTCCTGGGTGAAGGTCTGCCGGTCACCCTCGGCGGCCAGCGCGACGGCCTGGGTCGAGTACGCGTCGACCTCAGGGTGGTTGGCCGGGGCGAACGTGTTCTGGATGGTGACGTTCGCGACCGTGACGCCGGTCGCCTTGATCGTGGCCACGGCGCTGCCCTCGGTGCCGTACGGCGCGCCCGTCGCGGGGTTGGTCATCCCGTGGGCCCGGTCGGCGGTGATGACGACCTTGGAGGCGTCGGTCGTGTCCCCCTTTATGAACAGGTTGGCCTTGCTCGCCGGGACGGTGATCGCCTCGTGGTAGGTGCCCGGCTCGATGAGGACCGTGTACTGGAGCCCGTCCGAGGGGACGGCGTCGATCGCGGCCTGCACGGTGTCGTAGTCGCCGGAGCCGTCGGCGGCGACCACTATGGTGTCGTCGTCCGTGAGGTGGCGCCTGCTGGAGTATCCCGGGTAGCCGTTGGCGAGCATCATGACCTGCGCGTAGTCGCGTGCGACGTTCAGCGCCTGCTCGACGATGTCACCGAACCCGTTGCGGAACCAACCCGTCAGCGGGATGGGGGTCTGGTCATTGCCGGCGAGCTGCACCGCGCGGAACCGCTCGCTCAGCGTGCCCCAATTGGTTTCCTGGTCGACGAGGTGGGAGTCGAGCGTGGTGGAGTCGGAGTACGAGTCGTCACCTGTGGAGCCGAACCCGTCCTGGGCGATGGTGTCCTGGATACCGCGGAATCGTGTGGCCTCGGAGATGAACTGGGCGAAGTACACCGCTGCCGCGGCCATCGCCTGGCTGCTGGAGGCCTTCCACAGACTCAGGGCGTGGGCCTCGGTCTGGATCCGGCCGAAGACCATGGCCCCACGGTCCAGCCCTCCAGCGAGGTTCTCCAGGCTGCGGTAGTCCGCTCCCGAGGTCAGCTGCTGGGCCTGGGGGTCTGCGACCGGGATCCGTGCCTCGGTGGCCGGACCGATGTAGTGGTAGTGGTTGTTGCTGTCGAACCAGCCCACCAGGTACATGTCGCTGGTCCGGAACCGTAGGCGCAGCTGGTGCCCGTCCTCGGTCACAATGATGGCCTCGGTGTACCCGAGGGCGTTGGGGTTCGTGTGATCGACCAGGTCGGTGGTGCCCGCGACCGTGTTGTCCACGTCCTGTGCCTCGAAGTCCACGTTGGCGCGGATCTGGCTGAGGAACGAGAGGTAGTTGGCGGTAGTCGCGCCGTTGTCGGTGTCGAGCCGGAAGACCGGCGTGGTCTGCGCGGCGGCGGGAGAGGCGGTGACCAGTGCACCGGCCAGGGCTCCGGCAAGGATGGCGGCGGATGTCACGGAGGCCATGAGGGTCCTCAGCCATCTCGGTCGGCCGACGTCGTGATTCAGGAGCGCGGTCGTCACTGGACCCCCTGCTTGTCTTGGACAGCCATCAATTTCCTTGGTTTCCTTCTGGCATTCCGTGGGGGGCTGTTTCGCCAAGGGGAAGTGCATTCCCCGTAGAACGCGTGGTGATTGGGAAATCGAAGGCTGCCACGGCGGGTTGGCGGTCGGCGTGCGCAGTACTACCCATTTCTGTCATGGGTACATGACGCCGGTTGTCTCACCTGGGTCCCGCGAGACGCACGCTGTCGGCAAGGGGCGCGTGCTGGAGGTGGACGCGGTCCTCGTGGTTCCGACGGAAGATCTCGGCGCGGTTGCGTACCCACGAAAGAAGAGGCAGGGGTGGCCTGCCTCTTCTTCAGGGAGTTATTCACCGGCGGCGGGTGCACGCTCCGGGCAAAATACCCGGGCATTCACGATGGGACGGCGTGTCTGTCACGCGGGAACTGGTGCGTCCTCGGGAAGGATTCCTTCGCTCTTCAGCTCCTGCCAGAGCTCCGACGGTACGGGCGCGGACATGAACTCAGCGTTCTCGCGGGCCTTTTGCGGGTACTTGGCACCGGCCAGGACGGTGGAGACCACAGGGTGAGCGGCGCCGAACTGGAGTGCCGCTGCGCGGATATCGACGCCGTGGCCGGCACAGATCCGCTGGATGCGGTCGCGTTTGGCGATCACGTCCGGTGCGGCCTGGGCGTAGTCGTAGTGGTTTCCGCCGGCCAGGATGTCGGAGTTGTAGACACCTCCGAGCATGACGGGGACGTCGCGCGCGGCACACAGGGGGAAGAGCTCGTCGAGTGCCGACTGCTCCAGAAGCGTGTACCGTCCGGCGATCTGGATGACATCGGGGTCCGCCTCCTTGAGCGCCCTGATGCCGGGCTCGACGACGTTGTTGCCCAGACCCCATGCCTTGATGACTCCTTGGTCGCGCAACTCGGCGAGAGCGCGAAAGCAGCCGTTCAAGGCGACGTCGAACTGCTGCTCCCAGGCGTCGCCGAGGTGATCGGAGCCGAGATCGTGCACGAAGACGATATCGATCTCCGAGATGCCCAGCCGCTGACAGCTGTCCTCGACCGAACGCATGGCGGCGTCGTAGCCGTAGTCCACCTCGATATGGAAGGGCAGGCCTTCCTTGAAGATCAAGGACTCGCTGGCACCGGGCCCTTGCCCGTGCACGGTCTGCTTCGTGGGGTCCACCTGGGTGCGGACCAGTCGTCCCACCTTGGTGGCGAGCATGAAGTCCTGACGAGGACGACGCCGCAGGAAGTTACCGAAACGGTGCTCGGCCAGGCCCAGACCGTAGCCCGGAGCCGTGTCGAAGCACCGCACATCTGTATCCCAGACGGCGGCCAGCGTCGCCTCCGCGGTCTCGTCGTCCACGGGCGCGTACATGTTGCCCAGGGAGGCGCCGCCAAATCCCAGGGGCCCAAGGGGCCTGTATCCATTCATTTTCGAATGACCTTTCCGTGCAACCGGGTTGTCGTATGGAGGGGTTGTGATGCGTGACGAGGCGCGAGGCCGTCGCCGCGGTCGCCGTTCACGCCGGCAGCGTGCGCACGAAGTTCAGGACTTCCTGGGCCAACAGGGCGGGAGCGGATTCGGCCGCGTCATGCCCCTGACCCGGCAGGTCCACGAGCCGTGCGTCCGGGAGCGCCTTCTGGAAGAGCCGCGTGCCTTCCCTCAGCCAGTCGGGGCTGTACTCGCCCCTCAGCGCCAGGGTCGGGCAGGTGATCCTCGCGAACGGGGCGCGCTCGCTGTCGAACGCGTCCAACGCACGCATCTCACGTGCCCAGGTGGGAGCGAACGTGGTGCGTATCTTCCACGCGGGGCTGCTCCGGAACGCGGAGATGTCCTCCTCGGGAGCCTTTACAAAGGCACGCATTCCAAGAGCGAGCGCTTCATCCAGGTCGCCGTCCGCCAAGAGGCCGTCGTACGCGGCCAGAGCTTCCTCACCGGCGACGGGGCCGGGAGGAAAGAAGGGGGGCTCATAGAGGATCGCGGCTACGGGGATGTGGTCCAGGGCGAGGCTGCCGCAGAGGAAGCCGCCGAAGGAGTGGCCGAACAGGATGGCGTTGGGTCCCGCCAGTTGCAGGACGGCCGTGACGTCGTCCCGCTCCCGCTCGACGGTGTAGTGGGCGGCGTCCCCGCTGCTTCCATGACCGCGGCGGTCGATGGCATAGGTGGTCATGTGGTCCGCCAGGCCGTCCGCCACCCTCTGCCAGTCCGCAGAGGTGCCGAGGGAGCCGTGTACCAGTACCAAGGGGCGACCTCCTCGACCCGTGACGGTCACCGAGATCCGGGTGCCGTCGGTAGAGGTGACGAAGGTCTGTCGGGAGTCTGCTTCGGTCATCAATCGTTCCTCTCACGCTGCGGATCCGCGGGAGCGGGCAGTCGGTGCGGCCAGGGTGTGGTATCGAAACGATGCCAACATCGTTTCGATGTAGATGATAAACCGCTTGGCAACCCGTCGCGGTTTCGCCCGGAATGTTCTGTCGCGGGGTGAGAGGGTTCCGTGGTCGAGGGGAGCCGCTCGGAGACGGAGATCCGCAGGCTGCCGCCGTTGAGAGGGCGAGGGGTGACGGCCGACGGCGTCGTATGTACCCCCGATGATCCGCAGGGGGTGAGACCGACGCGGCGCGATGGTCGTCATCCGACGCAGCAGCCTTGTCACCGGGCCTTTCGTCCTGTTGGCTTGCGGCGGAGTTTCGAGTGGCAGCTCAAAGGCGAGGCGTACGAGTGACAGTTCGGGGCGGCACGCGCGCGGATGCGCAGTACGGTTTGCTCACCAGCATCGCCGGCGAGGCGGGAGTGTCGCTCAGCACCGTGTCGAAGGTCGTGCACCGGCGTGCCGACGTCGGAGCGGCGACCCGGGCCCGGGTCGAGGACCTGCTGGCACGCCATGGGTATGTCCGCCCGGGAGAACCTGATCCCGCGGCGTCGCGCCAGATCATCGCGGTGTTCCGTGACCTGTCGGGGCCGTACACGCTGGAAGTCGTCCGTGGGATCGTGGACGCGGCGGACGAACTGGGCCTGGACGTGGTGACCGGGACCACCGGTCACCGTTCGATCTCCCAGTGGCTTGAGGAGTGCGTGGCACTCGACGCGGCGGGCCTGATCATCGTGATCTCCATGCTGGCCGAGGAAGACCAGCGCCAGATCGTCGAGCGGCGGCTTCCCGTAGTGCTGATCGACCCGCTGAGCGCACCGACCCACGACATTCCGAGCATCGGTGTGACGAACTGGAGCGGAGCCAGGGAAGCGGTACAACACCTGCTGGGCCTCGGGCACACCCGGATCGGCATGGTCGCGGGCCGTTCGCACTCGCTGGCCGGGGCCGCGCGACTGCACGGCTACCGGGCCGCTCTGGAGGAGGCGGGGATCGCGTACGACCCGGCGATCGTGCGCTCGACCGATTTCGACTTCGAAGAAGGGCTGCTCGCCAGCCTGCAGATCCTGCGCTCCGCGAATCCACCCACCGCCGTCTTCGCGGCGAGTGACGCGCAGGCGCTCGGCGTCCTGGAAGCGGTCCGTCAGCACGGGTTCAGCGTTCCCGAGGACCTGGCGGTCATGTCCTTCGACGACACCCTCGTGGCGGCCATGGCCTGTCCGCCGCTGAGCGCGGTGCGCCAGCCGTTCGAGGAGCTGGGCGCCGAGGCCACCAGGGTGCTCGTGCAACTCGCGGAGGGTCGACCGCCCGCGTCGTCCCGGATCGAGCTGGCTACGGAACTCGTACTGCGCACCTCGACGTCGGTGCGCAGCCGAGTCGATCCCCAGTGAGTGACCGCAGGGCGCACGCGTCGCACCGTTGCGGCTGTCCCGGGGGCGGGCGTCCCGCGTCCGCCCGCCCCTGAAGCCTCAGGCCAGCGGGACGGTCACCGTGGTGGGGACGTGCGGCAGCAGGTGTACGGTCTGTCGCTGGTCCGAGCCGTCACGGCACACGAGGACGATGTCCCGCTCTAGTGGGGACGTGAGCACCACCTTCGCGAGGCCCTCGGACACATCCCACGTCAGCTCGTCGACGCCGACCCCGGCGCGCGTGGCGAGGCCGCGCAGGCTGCCGGACCGCCACTCCGGGGGCCGGGCCGGCAGGAGTTCCACGATCCCGGGGCGGGAGTCGAGGAGCATCTCCACGACCACGGCCGGCAGACAGTGGGCGGCGTCCGCGTTGTAGATCTCCAGATCGGGGTTGTGCGAGGTCATCAGTGACCGGAAGACCATGTTCCGGCCGACGATCTTGAGGACGTTCTCCTTCGCCGTTTCGCTGTCTTTCAGGCGGGCGGCGACCAGGGCGCGGTGCAGGCTGCCGTGCGCGGAGAGGTTCTCGTCACCCCGTCGCAGCAGGGCTTCGCGGGCGGCGGCGGCCAGGTCCGGGGTGTCGTCCGGGGTGATGTCGTGCAGCGGCCACACCGGGTAGAGGTGGCTGATGTGCCGGTGCGCGTCGGCGGTCTCCAGCCCGGGCCACGCCCACTCGGCGAGCGCCCCCTGCCCGTCGACGCGGTACGGCGGCAGCCGCTCCGACAGC
>NZ_JAWOAI010000085.1:0-24832 GCF_033194735.1 Streptomyces sp. W16 | reverse complement strand
CAACGGGCCCGGGCGCCCCGCCCCGCATCGCAGTAGGGCGGTAGCGCGGCGCAAGCAGGACGGGACAGGGCACCCCGCCCAGGCGCCAGACCCTGCCCCCCCCTGCGCGTGCGCCCCTGTCCTCAGCCCGCCTTCGCCTCTCCCCCGCCGTACAGGACCCGGGTCGCCGCCTCGTGGGTCACGCCGTGGTTGGCGAGCACCTCACCGGGCACGCCGGGGAGGATGGTCAGGGCGAGGAGGAGGTGTTCGTCGCCAATGTGGCGGTCATGGTGGGCCACGGCGATGCGGAGGGACTTCTCCACGACGTTCTTGGCGCCGCGGCTGAAGACACGGCGGCCCGACCACGACTCCTTGAACTTCCGCTCGCCGGACATCGCCCCGACACCGTGCACCTCCTCGACCCGGGCGACGATCTCCGAGACGTCGATACCGAGCCCGGCGAGGGCGTCGGCGTCGGCCTGGGAGAGCCCGGCACGTCGGCGTGCGTCGGCCAGAGCCTGCCGTAGGGACTCCTTGTGTTCTTCGGTGGTGAGGCCGAGGGCGGTCAGGGTGAAGGAGGCGCGGCTGCCCTCGCGGTCGAGGAGTGCCAACAGCAGGTGCTCGGCCTCGACGGAACCGGACCCCGACCGCTCGCAGTGTTCCACCGCGCTCTGCACCACGGCGCGGGCGTCCTTCGTGAACCGTTCGAACATCACTGCCTCCCGTACTTCTTGTGGACGGCCTGCCTGCTGACACCGAGTTCCGCGGCGATCTCCTGCCACGACCAGCCCTGATTGCGCGCACTGCGCACCTGCACCGCCTCCAGCTGCTCCACGAGCTTGCGCAGCGCGGACACGGCACGGAGGCCGACCCGTGGATCACGGTCACCCGCGCGCTCGGCGAGATCCGTTGCTTCGGTCATGACGTCAACCTACGTTGACACGCCCCGCATGTCAACCAAAGTTGACGGACGGAGTCGGCGCGTGGGCATACACCAACGGCCGGCCCGGGAAACCGGACCGGCCGTGAGCCAGACAGAAGGGACGAGACGTCAGCCGTTCGTGAGCACGATCTTGCCGAACTGGCCGCCGGAGTCGAGCCGTTCGAACCCTTCGCGGGCCCGGTCCATGGGCAGCACCTCGTCGATGACCGGGCGGACACCCGTCGCGGCGCAGAAGGCGAGCAGGTCCTCCAGTTCGTCCTTGGTGCCCATGGTCGAGCCGACGACCTTGAGTTCGAGGAAGAAGATGCGGGTCAGTTCGGCGTGCGAGGGGCGGTCGCCGCTCGTGGCACCGGAGATGACGAGCGTGCCGCCGGGCTTCAGCGACTTGACCGAGTGGGACCAGGTGGCCGCGCCGACGGTCTCGATGACGGCGTCCACGCGCTGCGGCAGCCGCGCCCCCGGTTCCACCGCTTCCAGGGCGCCCAGCTCCAGCGCCCGCTTCCGCTTGGCCTCGTCCCGGCTGGTCGCGAAGACCCGCAGCCCGGCCGCCTTCGCGAGCACGATGGCGGCCGTGGCGACACCGCCGCCCGCGCCCTGGACGAGGACCGAGTCGCCGGGCCGTACCCCGGAGTTGGTGAACAGCATGCGGTACGCCGTCAGCCAGGCCGTGGGCAGACAGGCGGCCTCCGCGAAGGACAGCTCCTTCGGCTTCGGCAGCACGTTCCACGTCGGTACGGCGACCTGCTCGGCGAAGGTGCCCTGGTAGTGCTCGGTGAGGATGGAACGGGGCTCCCTGGGGCCGACGCCGTGGCCGGTCTGGCCGATGACGGAGTGCAGGACGACCTCGTTGCCGTCCGCGTCGACGCCGGCGGCGTCGCAGCCGAGGATCATCGGCAGCTTGTCCTCCGCGAGGCCTACGCCGCGCAGGGACCACAGGTCGTGGTGGTTGAGGGAGGCGGCCCTGACATCGATGGTGCTCCAGCCCGGCCGGGCCTCGGGGGCGGGACGCTCCCCCAACTCAAGGCCGGAGAGCGGCTGGTCGCGGTCGATTCGGGCGGCGTAGACGGCGAACATGACCTTGACCATAGGCTCCGCCGGTGGCGCGGGGAACTACCGGGCGGTGTGACACATGCCCTCTTGCCAAGGGGCGGGAGGTGTTTGTGCCGACGTCTTCCTCGAACGCCGGACGGGCTGACTATCCAGACCGGCACCAACAAGCCCACCCGGCCCGCAACCCGCAGCCGCCGACGAGACCGTGCCACCCACGGGAAACGCCCACCCCTCAATCACCCGAACGGGCGGGCGGGTGGGCAAAGAAATGGCCCCGACCAAGCGGACGGGGCCATTCCGAACTACCGTCGGGCAACACCCTCCGCCCGCGCCGCCGCGGCCACAGCGGCCGTCACCGCAGGCGCGACGCGCTCGTCGAACGGTGACGGGATGACATAGTCCGCGGCGAGATCGTCACCGACGACACCGGCCAGCGCTTCCGCCGCCGCGATCTTCATGCCCTCGGTGATCCGAGAGGCCCGCACCTGGAGCGCGCCCGCGAAGATGCCCGGGAACGCCAGCACGTTGTTGATCTGGTTCGGGAAGTCGGACCGGCCCGTCGCGACGACCGCCGCGTACTTGTGCGCCACATCGGGGTGCACCTCGGGGTCCGGGTTGGCCATGGCGAAGACGAACGCGCCCTCGGCCATCGAGGCCACCGCCGGCTCCGGCACCGTACCGCCGGAGACACCGATGAAGACGTCGGCACCTTCCAGCGCCGCTTCCAGTGTCCCGCTCAGCCCGGCCTTGTTGGTGAGCTCGGCCAGTTCACGCTTGACCGGCGTGAGGTCGTCCCGGTCGCGCGAGACGACGCCCTTGCGGTCGGCGACGGCGACATCCCCGAGCCCCGCCTCCAGCAGGAACTTGGCGATGGCCACCCCGGCCGCACCCGCGCCGGAGATGACGGCCCGCAGGTCGCCCAGCTCCCGCCCGGTAAGCCGCGCGGCGTTCCGCAGGGCCGCCAGCGTCACGATCGCCGTACCGTGCTGGTCGTCGTGGAAGACCGGGATGTCGAGCCGCTCCTGGAGCCTGCGCTCGATCTCGAAGCAGCGCGGCGCCGAGATGTCCTCCAGGTTGACGCCCCCGAAGGAGGGTGCGAGGCGCACCACGGTCTCGATGATCTCGTCGACGCCGGTGCAGGCCAGCGCGATCGGCACCGCGTCCACGCCGCCGAACTGCTTGAACAGGATCGCCTTGCCCTCCATGACGGGGAGGGAGGCCTCGGGACCGATGTCGCCGAGTCCGAGCACCGCCGTACCGTCCGTCACGACGGCGACCACGGACGACTTCCATGTGTAGTCGTGGACGAGTTCCGGCTGCTCCGCGATCGCGGTGCACACGCGCGCGACGCCGGGTGTGTATGCGAGGGACAGGTCGTCCTTGTCGCGGATCGGCACGGTGGCCTGCACGGCCATCTTGCCGCCGCGGTGCAGCGCGAACGCCGGATCGAAGGAATCGAGGGGCTCGGCCCCGCCGTCCTGATCCGTACTGCTGTCGCTGCGAGGATTGACGATCTCCGCTGCCACTTTGTCTTACCCCTTAGGTCTTCATTGATTTGAGGGTGGCCACTCCCTGGTGAGGGGTGGGCGGGCACCGCGCAGGGCCCAGAGAGTTGATGCGTACGAGCACCTGCGCGACGGGCGCGCCGCACACGCGCCCTGAGCCCCGGATGAGGGGTGTAAAGAACCTTCTTACCGGACGGACGGCACCGAGGACGAGTCCAATAGGCGCAAGGTCACATCTCGTCGGCCGAGGGCGGAACGATGATCGATCAGATCATGAGACACACCGAAGATCTTCCGGCCGGAACGAGTGATTCCAGCAGATGGTCCGTGATCAGGGCGTCCTGATGTACCGACCTGATGCGATTCGGGGTTCACCCGTTATCCGATTTTGACATGGGTAGTCCCCTGAATGGTTCAGTCCGAATGGCAAGATGCCCTAATCACACGAGGTCGCGACACCCGAAGGTGTGTGTTCTCGTCGACCCGTCGGCACCGCCATCCATCCGCCGGAGGAACCCACCATGACCGCAAGCTCCACCCGTCGTACCACCGCCCCGCACACCCGGCTGGCAGCGGTCGGTGCGATCGCGGTCGCCGGCTCCCTGCTGCTCGCCGGCTGCGGCGACCAGACGGACAAGAGCAGCGACGGCTCGGACTCGTCGTCCTCGTCCTCGGCGCCGCTCGCGAGCAAGCTCCCCGCCGACATCCGCAAGGCGGGTGTCATCCAGGTCGGCTCGGACATCGCGTACCCGCCGGTGGAGTACATGGAGAACGGCAAGGCCGTCGGCATCGACCCGGACATCGCGGACGCGCTCGGCAAGCAGCTCGGCGTCAAGTTCGAGTTCCAGAACGGCAAGTTCGACAACCTGATCGTGGGCCTCCAGGCCAAGCGCTTCCAGGTGCTCATGTCGGCGATGAACGACACCAAGGACCGCCAGAACGGCGTCAACTCGGACACCGGCAAGAAGGTCGGCGACGGCGTCGACTTCGTCGACTACTTCACCGCCGGTACGTCGATCCTGGTCCAGAAGGGCAACCCGAAGGGCATCAAGTCGCTCGACGACCTGTGCGGCAAGGTCGTGGCCCTGCAGAAGGGCACCACGTCCGAGGGCATCGCCAAGACACAGAGCAAGAAGTGTACGACCGACGGCAAGAAGGCGATCAGCCTGCAGACCTTCGACACCGACCCCGAGGCGCTGCTGCGTCTGAAGCAGGGCGCGTCCGTCGCCGACCTGAACGACTTCCCGGTGGCGGCCTACAACGCGAAGACCTCCAGCAGCGGCAAGGACTTCGAGGTCGTCGGCGACCAGATCGAGGCAGGCCCGTACGGCATCGCCGTCAGCAAGAGCAACACCCAGCTGCGCGACGCCCTCCAGGCCGCCCTCGCCGCGATCATGAAGAACGGCGAGTACACCAAGATCCTGCAGAAGTGGAACGTCACGGACGGCGCGGTGACCGAGGCCAAGATCAACGGCGGCTCCTGATCCCTCGCGACGCTGAAAGGCAGTCACCGTGACTGAGATTTCCGACCGGGTTCCGCCGCCCGCGCCCTCGGTGCCGCCCGAGCAGATCAAGGCCATCCCGGTCCGCCACTACGGCCGCTGGGTGGCCGGGGTCGTGATCCTCGGCCTGCTGTTGCTGATCGGGATCGCGTTCTCCAACGCGAAGATCAACTACAGCGTGATCCCCGACTACCTCTTCGACCCGGGCATCGTGTCCGGCGCCTGGACGACGCTGTACATCTCCGTGCTCGCGATGCTCCTCGGCGTCGTGCTCGGCATCGTCATCGCTGTGATGCGGCTGTCGTCGAACCCGGTCACCAGCACCGTGGCCTGGTTCTACATCTGGTTCTTCCGCGGCACCCCGGTCCTGGTCCAGCTGCTGCTCTGGTACAACATCGCGCTCGTGTTCCCCATCCTGAACCTGGGGTTCTACAAGGACGAGATGAACCAGGTGATGACCCCGGTCCTGACGGCGCTGCTGGGTCTCGGCCTGAACGAGGCCGCGTACATGTCGGAGATCGTCCGGGCCGGCATTCAGTCGGTCGACGAGGGCCAGACGGAGGCGTCGCACGCCCTGGGCATGACGCAGAGCAGGACGCTGCGCCGGGTGGTCCTCCCGCAGGCGATGCGGGTGATCATCCCGCCGACCGGCAACGAGTTCATCAACATGCTGAAGACCTCGGCGCTGGCCTACTCGGTCCAGCTCCCCGAGTTGATCAAGAAGGCGCAGGACATCTCCAGCACCTCGCTGGCGGTCGTCGAGATGTACTTCGTGGCGTGCATCTGGTACCTGTTCCTGACCACGGTCTTCAGCATCGGCCAGTACTACATCGAGCGCCGTTACGCCCGCGGTTCGAGCCGCAGCCTGCCGCCGACCCCGCTGCAGCGGATGCGGAAGTACCTCCGCATGTTCGGCTCGTTCCGCCGCCCGGAGGTGGCCCGATGACCAGTCTCGCGAAGGACATCGCCCCGAGCACCGACGGCCAACCGATGGTCAAGGCCGAGGCCGTGCACAAGTCGTTCGGGCTGTCGCACGTCCTCAAGGGCATCGACCTGGAGGTGAACCCGCGCGAGGTGTTCTGCCTGGTCGGCCCGTCCGGTTCCGGCAAGTCCACCTTCCTGCGCTGCATCAACCACCTGGAGAAGATCAACGCCGGGCGGCTGTACGTCGACGGCCGGCTGGTTGGCTACCGGCAACAGGGCGACAAGCTGTACGAGCTCAAGGAGAAGGAAGTCTCGGCGCAGCGGCGGGACATCGGCATGGTGTTCCAGCGCTTCAACCTCTTCCCGCACATGACGGCGCTGGAGAACGTCATGGAGGCGCCGGTCCAGGTCAAGCGCGAGACCAAGGCCGTGGCACGGGAGCGGGCACAGCAGTTGCTGGACCGCGTGGGCCTCGGCGACCGTACAGGCCACTACCCCGCCCAGCTCTCCGGCGGCCAGCAGCAGCGCGTCGCGATCGCCCGGGCGCTGGCGATGCAGCCCAAGCTGATGCTCTTCGACGAGCCGACCTCGGCCCTGGACCCGGAGCTGGTCGGCGAGGTGCTGGACGTGATGCGGGACCTCGCGGCGGACGGCATGACGATGATCGTCGTCACCCACGAGATGGGCTTCGCCCGCGAGGTGGGCGACTCGCTGGTGTTCATGGACGACGGCGTGGTGGTCGAGTCCGGCCATCCGCGCGAGGTCCTGATGAACCCGCAGCACGAGCGGACCAAGTCGTTCCTCTCCAAGGTGCTCTGACCCTCACGCAGTTGGACTGTGCCCTTCACTCCGCCATGCAGTTCCGCATGGCGGAGTGTGTGGTTTCCGGCGCGATCATCGCTGTCGCCCGGCGGCCGAAAAGAGCCGCCCTCTCCCCGTGAAGGAGACCCGCGTGAAGGTCAAGAAGAGGTTCCTCGCAGTCGTACCGCTGGTGGCTCAAACAGCCGAACACCGGCCGTAAGGACATCTGGATCGACCAGGGCCACTACTACATCCAGAACAACACGCACTCCACCGTCGCCTTCAAGCCGGGCACCACTTTCAGTCAGCAAAGGATCCGTCGGCTGGTGAACCAGAGGGCGGAACGACGGACTCCCCCACCCGCGAGCTGACGGCGGCACTGTGGGGAGACACACCACCGCCGTCGGCCCGGGCCAATCTGCAGGCCGACGTCTCGACTCGGCGCGTGCTCCTGGGCGCCTCCCGGCTCATCACGACGCATGACGGCTACCGACTTCTCGTCGAGCCGGACGACCTCGACGCGGACGTCTTCGAACGGCTCGTCGGCGAGGCCCGGACAGCGGCGCGCACGGGTCGGCCGCGGGACGCGGTGCGCTGCTTCACGGCGGCGCTGGACCTGTGGCAGGGCGACGTCCTGGAGACACTGGAGCTGACCGAGCCCCTGCACGACGCGACCGCCGGGCTGCGGGAGTTGCGCCTTTCGGCGGAGGACGAACTCATTGACGCCCACCTCGGCGCCGGTGAACACACCCACGTCGTCGCCGAGTTCAGGCGGCTGGTGCGGGCCGAGCTGTTCCGTGAAGGCGGGTGGGGCCGGCTGATGACGGCCCTTCACAGGTGCGGTCGCGACAAGGAGGCGCTGGAGGCGTACCAGGAGCTGTACACCTTCCTCGACGGTGAACTCGGGGTCGGGCCCTGCGCGGAACTGCGGGCGCTGCACGGCAGCATCCTCGCGGCGGCCGATGCCGGTACGGGGTGGGCCGCGGCGGCCGTGGAGACCCCCTGGAGGGGAGTACGGCCGTATGTCACCGTGGTCGGCCGGGATCACGAGCGTGCCGAACTCCGCGAACTCGCCCTCCGCGGAGGGCTCGTGACCGTCACCGGTCCCGCTGGCTGCGGCAAGTCGGCACTGGCGCTGGACACCGCGCGCACGCTGACCGCCGATTTCCCGGGCGGGGTGACCGTCATCAGCCCCGCCGCGGCCGGCACGGCCCTCCCCGCCGTACCGCCCGGTCCCGGCACCGGGCCGCGCGCGCTGTTCGTGCTGGACGACTGCGAGGACCTGCCCGACCCCGCGGCGCTGGCCCGCGGTCTGCTCTCCATGCCCGGCAGCACCGTGGTGGCGACCTCGCGGGCCCCGCTGCGCATCAGCGGAGAGGTGACGTGGCCGTTGAGCCCCTTACCCACTCCGAGGGCGAGCGAGGAGACGGCCGCCACCCGGCTGTTCGTGCAGCGGGCCGTACAGGCGACGGCCGGCTTCCGGACCACGGCGCCGCACCCCGCGCTGGTGGCGAGAATCTGCCGCCGCCTCGACGGACTGCCGTTGGCCATCGAACTCGCCGCGGCCCGGCTGCGCGTGTTCTCCCTCCCGGAGCTCGCCGACCGGCTGGACACGGGCCTGGACTGCCTGCTGCCCCACACCGCCGACGCGCGCGGAGAGGACACCCTCACGTCCGCCCTCAGCCGGGATCACGCCCGCCTCTGCTCGCACGAGCGCCAACTGCTGCGGCTTCTCGCCGAAGCGGACGGGGTGTTCAGCCTGTCCGACGTGGAGGCCGCGGCGGAGCCGTATCTCCTCCCCGGCTGCGCGCTGCAGGCACTGGCCGCGCTCGTGGAGCAGTCGTTCGTGCACTCGCTGGACACTCCGGCCGGCCGGAGGTTCCGGCTGCCGGCGCCGACCCGGGCATTCGTCGCGCACCTGACCGCGCAGCGGCCGAAGTCGGAGACCAAGGGATAGGCAGACCTACTTCAGCGCGAGCAGCAGCGTGTCCGACGGCGAGCACCACACCGCCCGGGCCTCCCCGAACCCCTTCTCGCGCAGCACGCGCGCGTGCCATGCCGGCGAGGGCATGTCGCCGTCCGCGTGGGCGCCGTAGATCGCGAAGCGGCGGGCGGTCGGTCCGGCGAGAACCGGGTCCTGGGCGGCCAGTTGCCACCACTCGGCCCAGTCGAGGGCGCCGTTCTTCTGGGCCTGTTCCATACGGGCATGGCTTCGGGTGCGCTCGATCGCGTTGATCCGTGGCGTGGTGTCGTCGATCATGTGGTCGGCGTTCATGAAGACGCCGCCGTAGCGGACCAGTTCGGCGAGTTCGCCGTAGAGGGCCGCGAGGGGTTCGTTGCGCAACCAGTGCAGGGCCGTGGCGGTGAGGACCGCGTCGTACGAGTCGTACGGCAGCTGTGTCGTCCACCGCGGGTCCTTGAGGTCGGCCGTGACGAAGGAGACCCGCTCGTCGCCCTCGAAGGTGCCGCGGGCGATGGCGAGGAGGGCGGGATCGAGGTCGACACCGGTGCTGGTGGCGTTCGGGAAGCGGGCCAGCAGCCTGGCCGTGATGCTGCCGGTGCCGCAGGCGAGGTCGAGGACGCGCGGCTCGGGCCCGACGCAGGCCTCGACCATGTCGAGCATGATCCGGAAGCGGTCCTCCCGGTCGGGCATGTACCACTCCTGCTGCCGGTCCCAGCTCTCCTGCCAGGACTGCCAGTCGGTTCCGACACCGGTCGTCATGAGGACCCCCTGTCCACTCGCTGTCGCAGTACCACTGCCGTAGTACCACCGCCGTAATACCCTGGAAGCACGATCAGCTGTTACCCGACCGCATCCACGACCATAGAGCGCCTCCGTAAGGACTACAAGTGGAACTGGCCTATTACTCGGACTATGCCGTACGCCTCGTCAACACCGAGGAACCGGCCCGGGGCAAGGACGTCCTGACCTCGGTCGACGCCGTGCGGGACCTGTTCGGCACCAACAAGGAGGCGGCCCGCCGCGCCACCGACGCCGACGTCACACGCTTCCGTTCGGTCCGGGCGCGGCTGCGGGCGGTCTTCGAGGCGGCGGACGGCGGCGACGAGACCCTCTCCGTGAACCTGCTGAACTCGCTCCTGCTGGAGTTCCCGGTGAGCCCGCAGATCTCCGGGCACAACTTCCGGGACGAGGACGGCCGCCCGCTGTGGCACATGCACCTCGCGGACCACCCGTCGAACGCGACCGCCGGCTACGCGGCGATCGCCGCGATGGGCCTGGCCTTCCACCTCACCGAGTACGGCGTCGACCGCCTGGGCCTGTGCGAGGCGCCCCCGTGCCGCAACACCTACCTGGACACCTCGACCAACCGCTCCCGGCGCTACTGCTCTGACCGCTGCGCGACCCGCGCCAACGTGGCGGCCTACCGGGCCCGGAAGCGCCTGGAGGCCGACCGGTCGGAGAAGACGGGCCTGGCGGCCGAGAGCACCCAGCGCGCGAGCGCGAGCGGCGAACGCTGATCCGGCTTGAGCGGCCGGTACCGGAAGCGCACCCTGCCCAGCACCAGGTCCTCGGGCACGGCGCCGTAATCGGTACTGTCCCCACCGGCGAACGCGTTGTCCCCGAGCACCCACCACCCGCCGTCCCGCCGCTCCACGGCCCGCTTGACGACCAGCAGGTCCTGCTGGAACGGATGCCGCAGCACGACGATGTCCCCTGGCCTGATCCTGGCGCCGTACTGCACCACGAGCAGATCCCCGTGGACCAGCGTCGGCACCATGGACGGCCCGGTCACCTCGGCCGTCCCGAAGGGCAGTACGGCCCTCCCGCGCTCGGTCTCCTGCGACAGCTCCGGCATCCCCGGCACCTCCCCGGTCCTATCCTCCACCAGTCTGAGTCCGACCCTGGACTTTTGTCCTAAGCCCATGGGGGCACTCGCGAAATCAGCTTCTCCAGGGAGTAATGTCCCACCTGAGAAGACGATCACGAGGAAGGAACGCTCCATGCTTTCCCGCCTGTTTGCCCCCAAGGTGAAGGTCAGCGCGCACTGCGACCTGCCCTGCGGTGTGTACGACCCGGCCCAGGCCCGCATCGAGGCGGAGTCGGTGAAGGCCGTGCAGGACAAGATGGCCGCCAACGACGACCCGCACTTCCAGGCGCGTGCCACCGTCATCAAGGAGCAGCGCGCCGAGCTCGCGAAGCACCACGTCTCGGTGCTCTGGAGCGACTACTTCAAGCCCCCGCACTTCGAGAAGTACCCGGAGCTGCACCAGCTGGTCAACGACGCCCTGAAGGCCCTCTCGGCCGCCAAGGCGTCCACCGACCCGGCGACGGGCCAGAAGGCGCTCGACTACATCGCCCAGATCGACAAGATCTTCTGGGAGACCAAGAAGGCCTGACACCCAGTCGGCCCGGCCCGACCGACCGGCGATCGGTGCACCATCGACGGTCAGTGGGTTTGGGGAAGGGGCTCTGCCGGTTCACCGGTGGGGCCCCTTCGTCGTTCCTGCGTCAGCGACGGCAGACGAGAACGCCTCCCAGACACGTGATCTCGAAGGCCCCGTGCCGGTCGAGGTGTTCGACGAGGATGGTGCGGGCCCTCTCGATCGTGGCCTCGAAGGGCACGTCGTGCTGGTCGGCCCAGGCCCGGTAGGAAGCCATGTGCGCGATGACCGGCTCAGGTTCGTGGACCGTGATAGTGCCGGGCAGCTCGATCGTCTCCACGCGACCGAACTCCTCGCTCAGGAAGGCCGGGGCCTTCTCCAGGGAGAAGCGGGCGCTGAGCGAGATGCGGGCCGGGCCGCGTCCGGTGCCGAGGACATCGCCGGCGGCCCGCTGCCACAGTTCGTCGAGCTCGACCTTGTCCCGGTCGCTGTTGGTGGAGGCGATCACCAGCCCGTCACGGGCGAGGACGCGGGACAACTCCCGCACTGCCTGGGGGATATCGGGGACGTGGTAGAGCATGTGCAGCGCCAGGGCGGCGTCGACGCTCCCGGTCGCCAGCGGCAGGCGGGTGGCATCCGCCACGGCGACCGGGCCGGGCACGCCGGCGAGGATGCCGGGGGCGATGTCCAAGCCGAGCAGGGCCAGGTCGGACCGGTCGTCGCGAAGGCGCTGGATGAACTTGCCGTTGCCGCAACCGACGTCGACCACGTGCCCGCGCACACTGCTCAGCTTCTCGGCGACGATGCCGGGCAAGTCGTAACGAGGCGCCTGCCACTGGTAGAGCGACTGGCGAGCGGCGAGATCCCGGCCGCTGCTGTAGGCGCTTCCGGCGAGGCGGCCCCGGTCGGTGACGGCGGCATCGTGGGCGGCGGACAGTTCGGTCACGTCGGCAGCTCCGAAGGACGGGCGGCGGGTGAGGCCGCGAGGACGGCCGTGTGCTGGAGTCGTTCGCGCAGGTGTGCAGCCCGCGCGGCTCCACCGTACTGCGGCTCGCTCAGCTCCCGGCCCAGAGCGGTGAGCCGACGCACGATGCTGGCCGACATGCGCTCCGGCGCGGAGTCGAGGACGAAGCCGAGCATCGCCTCCGTGCCGTCCAGATCGCCCAGGAGCAGATGGCCGCGAGCGAGATCGACATGCGCGGCGAACAGGTCTCCCACCGACTGGTCGTCGTCTTCGGCACTGCGGTATAGCCGGATCGCGGTGTCCGCGCTGACGATGGCCTGCTGGATGTGCTTCCGCCCACCCACCGCCAAGTAGCTCGTCCCGGCGTACGTGAACTGCTTGGCGATTGGGAAGGCGAAGATGCCCGGAACCTCATCGAGACCCAACATCGCGCCGCGAGAGCTCTCGGCATCCGCCAGCGCGGCCACCACACCCGCCCGGTCTCCGACTATGGCCAGCGCCCGCGCCTCCAGGCTCGCCAGCCGAGCCCCGATGCTCCCGCCAGCCCGGTGCTGACGACCCGCCTGCGCCAGCCGCGCCGCCTGCTCGTACCGTCCAGTCCAGTAGGCGATCAAGGACTCAACGGCTCGCACCCAGGCCAACATCCCTTCATGGCCAGCAGCTTCGGCACACGCCCGGGAAGTGCGAGCGTGTGTGGCTGCGGAGTCGTAGTCGCCCAGGTCCAGGCACACGTGAGCGGACAGGCCGCACAGACGGGAGGCCGCAACGTACAGGTCGGTGGTCTGCCGGGGGTGCTGTCGTCCGCGCAACAGCTCGAACACCCCGTTCCGCAGTCGCTTGATCTCGACGTACAACTCCAGCAGCGGGTGACTGACGTAGCTACGGGCGAGCCGAGCGATATCGGCCTCCAACTGCTCTACGACAAACTCGTCGGCGTTCCGCTGCGCGATGAACCGGGCGAACTCCGCCGAGTCCACGGCATCCACCGACACAGCCCCCACCACGGTGCGCGGACGCGCCATGGGCTGGGCGGGCAACGTCTGTTGCGCATCTTCCGGGCCGCCGCCGTTCCGCCGGCTCTTGCTGACCGCAACTGCTCGGTCGAGTTCCCCAGCATCGACGCCGAACACCTGCGCCAGGTATTTCCGCGTGTACGGCACCGGGATGCGTACCTCGCGCTCGTAGCGCCCGATCTCCTTGCCCGTCTTGGTGGCACGCCCCTCCAGGGCGTTGTACTCGTCGGCCACCCGTTGCTGAGACCAGCCACGCTCGGTACGCAGCCTGATGAGCAACGCACCGATCCCCGTGTCGCTCATCCCCTCTCCCCGCAGCACGTGAAGTCTGGCCCCCATAGTGGCCCCTGACATGGCCCCCGTGCTGGCTCCCGACCCAAACGAGCGACAACGGTTGGCTGTTGGCCATGCCCAGCAGACTGCCCGGCGAGCCGGACACCCTCGCACCGGACCAAGCCCTCGACGGCGCCGTCGAGCACAAAACGATGCTCTTCGACCGACGCCGGACCACCCCAGGAGCCGCCCGCTCCTTCGTCGCCGAGACCCTTACCCAATGGGGTCGGACCGAACGCCTCGACGACATCCGGCTGTGCACCTCCGAACTCGCCACCAACGCCGTCCTGCACGGAGCCCCGGCGGGCGGCCAGGTCCTCGTACGCATCGAGTTGCACACCACTGTGCTGCGTATCGAGGTGCACGACAGCGGCAACGGCACACCCACCAAGCGAAAGGCACGGAGCACCGACACCGAAGGCCGCGGCCTACTCCTCGTATCGGCAGTCGCCGACCACTGGGGCGTGGAGGAACGCCACGGCCCCGGCAAGTGCGTCTGGGCCGCCTTCCACCACAGCACGGTGCCGACATGCTGACGCCCGCCAATACCGAGGCGCTCACGCTAACCGCCGGTCTGATCGCCTCCCTGGCCACGACCACGTGGCTGGACACCGCCCCGACCGGCGCCACTCTGTGTTGCCTCCTACTGGTGCCCCAACACCCCCGCAGCCTCTACGAGACGCCGACCGTCATCGAGCAACGCATGCGCGCGGTCGGCGAAGCTCTGCACCTCGGCCCCGCCAACGCACCTCCGCCGGACATCGGGCCACGCCTGCGCCAGATCACGCCGACCGAGGTGGCCTTGCGCTTCGACGGCACGCCCTACCGAAAACGCATCCCTACAGGCCGCCCGTGGATCCTGCTCGTCGGCCAAGGGACCCCGGTAGCCCTTGTCCTGGGCCTCGACCCGCTCTCCAGCAGTGCCACGCCGGCAGAGATCGACACCTACCTGGACCGCGCCACTCCTCGCCAGCGCCTCCTCTTCGGTCACACCCGAACCGAATGAACCCCAACCCACCCCAGGGGGACATCCCGTGACGACCCACCCCGTCTCACCGAACACCGTCCTGGCCAACGCCCTCCACCATGCCGAGGACGTCCTGACCCCGCGCATCCTGGCCACCCCACCCCAGAGGATCGTGCTGGTCGTCGGCACCCAGATCAACGGCGCCCCGCACATCGGCACCTCGCTCGTCCAGTCACTCGCCTTCGCCATGGCCGCCCGCCTGCGCGACCGCTTCGGCATCCCGACTGAAGTCCTGTTCAGCGCCCTCGACAACGCCCCACACGAGCTGACTACCGACCCGGTCAGCGGTCACCGCTACCAGCGCGCCTACGCCCAGGCCCTCGGCGACCAGGCCCTGACCGACCTCGTCGGTGCCCTCTACCAACCTCTGTTCACCGCGCTGTCCCGTCGCCTGGGCATCCCGCACCGGGTCGAGACCTACAGCCAGCAGCAGGCCGGCGAGCACTTCCGCCGCACCTGGCTGCGGCTCCTGCCGCGCCTTGATGCCGCCCGCTGGTGGCTGGCCCCCTCCACCGGCACGCCGCACGTGCGCGTCCCATGCCCACAGCCCGGCTGCGGCTGGGCCGAGAAGCACGCAGAGCGCACTCGCGTCCAACTCACCGACCGCGAGGCCGCGCAAGTGGCTGCCGTATGCCTCCACCACGGTCCGTACCAAGCCACCATCGCCCCGGCCGAAGGCGCCTACCTCGACCTGGCCACGCTGTACCGCAACCTCGTCAAAGAACTCGCCCTGTCCAACCCCCACGGCACCCTGCACGTCATGGTCAAGGGCGGCGACTGGGTCTTCGGCTCCCACCTGGTCGACGAGGCCCTCCAGTCCGTCGGCTTCACCCGCGGACAGCTCCCGGCCCGCCTGTTCTGCCCCCAGGTCGTCACCGACACCGGCGCCAAATTGTCCAAGTCGCTGATCCGCGAGGGTCGCACTTCTTTGCCGGAGGGCGCCGCCGACTGGATGCTCGATACCCGGCAGTGGCCGGGCACCATCGCCGAGTACGCCGAGCAACTGCTGGCCATGACCGATACGTTGCTGTCCGACCCCCGCCACTTCTTCCGCTCGTACTCGGCCGCAGAGATCGGCCGCATGATGACCGCACCAGCCCCCAGGAGCGTTCCCGCCCCATGACCGACACCACCGCCCGCGTCCACGAACTCAACCTCTACCGCCAGTACTTCGACCTCGTCGCCGCGGGCACCAAGACCATCGAGGTGCGGGTGAAGTACCCGCACCTCGCCGACCTCGCCGCCGGTGACATCATCCGGTTCCGGGTCAAAGGCACCGACGAGACCTGTGAGGTGAACGTTAAGCGCGTTGCCGAGTACCCCAGCTTCGAGGCCCTGCTCGACGGCGAGGGGCCGACCAACGTCAATCCAACAGCCACCCGCGAGAAGCAGTTGGCCAACATCCGCGCTATCTACTCTCCTGAGAAGGAAGCCCTCGGCGCCCTCGCCATCGAGATTCAACTTTCGCGCTCGTAGAGGTAGGGCCGGGTCGGTACACCACCGCTGAGGGCGCCAAGCGTCAATGCTCCAGCACGGCCCGGACGGCTTCCGCTACGAGGCTGACGAGTCCGTTCACGAAGGCAGTCGACGCCCCACCTACGGCCGCTGCCAGCACCGTGTTTCGCTGGGTGTCGGCTAGTCGCAGCCTCCGTCGCACCTTGCGCTTGCCCTGCTTCTTCTCGCGCACCTTCGCCTCCTAGTCGATCGAGCCCGACGGGCATGTCTCCAGCCCGCTCACGTGGCTAAGTTGCGGGGCCGCAGACAGCACACTACGAGCTGCGACGGGAGGCCCAACTGTGGTTCCTCGACCGGGAGAAACCATGACGAGGTGGGGCGGAGGCGGGATGATACTGAGATGAGCCGAGACGGGGCAGAGCACATTGGGTCGAGCGGCGGCGGTCAGCGCCGGATTCCCGCACCACGACTCACACCGGGGCCATTGCGTGAGCTAAAAGTTCTGCTCTACCGCCTCTATCTGGAGGCCAGGACTCCCCCAGTGACACGGATCGCCGACCTGATCGCCGAAGACCCCGACGATCTCTTCCCGGGGTGTCCTTCAAAGGACACTGTGCACAGGATCATCGGTTCGGGCGAATTCCCCGCACAGCAGGCAAATGTCGTTTCCGTCGCAGCAGTACTGGCCCGCGAAGCCCGATGGGATGTCACGGACGCGGTGGAGCGAGTCCGATCGGCGTGGGTGACAGCCCTACTCGCCGAGCCTTTGGGGAAGTCGTTGACCGAACTCGACCCCTACGCCCTTGAAGTCCACCAGTCCATCAACGTCCCCGGCGACAAGCCCGCGCCACTGCTGCCGATCTACGTGCCACGTGATCACGATCGATGTGTACGCGAGAAGGTAAACCTCGCAGTATCGGGACAGAACGTGCTGGTCGCACTCGTTGGCGAATCTTCGACTGGAAAGACCCGTACCTTCTGGGAGGCGATACAGCATCTGCCGCCGAAGTGGCGCCTCTGGCAAGCCCTGGACTCCGCCCCTCACTCCGACCTGACGGCAGACCTGGAGAAGATCGGCCCGCACACAGTGGTGTGGCTAAACGAGGCGCAGCGCTTCCTGCTTACTGCCGACCCTGCTGAGGGCGAGCAATTGGCGGCCGCTCTGCGACGGATCATGCATTCACCGGAACGCCGCCCTGTGCTGATCCTGGTGACCCTCTGGCCCAAGTACTGGGACCAGTTGACATCGGAACCACACGATGGCCAGAGAGACTTGCACCCTCACGCCCGCCACGTCCTCGACGGGACATCCGTACGCGTTCCAGTCACCTTCGAGCCAAAGGACCTGGAGAACCTCAAAGAGGCAAGCGCCGTCGATGCCCGGCTCGCACAAGCCATGGAACACGCGGAACAGCGCCAAGTGACCCAATATCTGGCCGGGGTGCCAGCACTAATCCAGCGCTACCAGACCGCCGCGCCCTCAGTCAGAGCCCTGATCGATGCAGCGATGGACATCCGCCGGATCGGATATGGCGAACACATGCCACTAGAGCTGCTGGAAGCTGCAGCATACGAATATCTGACCGACCTTCAGTTCGATCTGCTACCGGAAGACTGGCTAGAAGCGGCGTTGGCCCAAACGGCTCAACCTCAACGCGGAATCCGCGGGCCATTAACCCGTGCACGCCCTCGGAGCAAAGGATCGGCGAAGGAGCCGGTGCGATACCGCCTAGCCGATCCGCTGGATCAGCTAGGCCGGGAAGAACGACGCCGGCTGTTTCCTCCAGCAGGACTTTGGGACCTCCTGGCGCACCACTCAACGCCCACTGATGCACTGAGCATTGGAGAGTCGGCAGAATACCGATGCCTATTTCACACGGCCGCCACCTTTTATAAGAAGGCTGCCGATTCCGGGAGCAGCGAGGCCGCACTCAGGATCGCCGAGATCCTTTCCATGACGGCCAGAAAGGAAGAGACTATCGAATGGTATGAGGCAGCACACTCCCTTGGAGACCCCAAGGCATTGAATTTCGCCGCACAGACACTCGCCACCCACGAGGACCCTGACTGGGAATCCGCCAAAGAATACTATATGCGCGCCGCCTATCGAGGTGATATTTTCGCACTCACTGACTGCAGGGACCAAATGCGGGAATCTGAATACGAGGGAGACGAGGAGGAGTGGCTGGAAAAAGCACTTACCGATGTCTTGGATCGCGTCTCGATCGAGTCAGCTGTCGCATGGTATGAGCAGTTTGGAAACGAGCACAACCTAGGAAGGATACTCCTCCTCTCGGGGCAACACACAAGAGGGATACGCACACTTGAAAGATCGACCCTCGCAGGAAACTTCTTTTCTATGTACCAGGTATGTCAAGAGAAGCAGAAATCCGGAGGGATCGAATCGGCGCTCTCATACCTTAAAGACCTAGGGGCCAGCAAACACATTGGGTCACACTTCGCCCCAATGGCGTTGAAGAAACTCATGATCTCAGCGGGACGCCAGGAAGAATGCGCAGCCCTACTGAAGGAAATGATCAAAAATGGGAACGCTTCAGCTGTGAGCGAATATTCTGAGCTGATGCGCAGGACGGGAAACAGTGACGATGTCATCAATTTTCTCTACTCCCTGCCAGAGAGCAGCGCTCAAGTTTCATGCGATCTTGCCCAACTTCTACACCAGGAGTCTAGAAACGAGGAAGCTATTTCCTTGCTGACCCCGCTGGCAGATTCCGGAAATAATCGCTCCCAGTATGAATTGGCGAGAATCCTCGAAAGCAACGGACGGTTCAAAGAAGCGCTCGCTTACTATCAGAAGAGTGCAGAGGACGGCACGCACAACGCGGCTACCGGTGCAGTGAGAATTTTACTGCGTGCTAAACAGGCAACCGAAGCCCTCGAATGGCTCAGGTTCGTAAGCCATCCCGACGCCAAGCACGATTGGCTGGACTGCGCAGTCTGGGTCCTGGAGTCCATGGGTCGCAATGAGGAAGCGAAAAGACTAAGGGACTACGGTTGGGAACCAGACGGCACCATCAGTAGCCCTTGGTCCATCCACCCTTCCATGCCCCGGGAAGCGTAGCCCGAAGTCGTCTGGCCTCCTTCACTCCCTCCAAGGAGCCATCGGCGATCGCACAGCGCTGCACCTCCCGTACAGAAAGACCGGTCCGCACACGGTCCGCAAGACACCCGCTAAAGACCGTCGCACCCCATCGCCACCAATCACCAAAAGGCCAGGTCAGCGCCCCACAGGAGAGATCCCTGCAGGTCACCGACCGGGCCCACTACTAGGAGACCAAGAAGGCCTGACACCCAGTCGGCCTGTCCCGACCGACCGGCGATCGGTGCACCATCGACGGTCAGTGGGCGCGGGGAAGGGGCTCCGCCGGTTCGCCGGCGGGGTCCCTTCGTCGTTCCCGGCCCGGCGAAAGCGGCCCCGTGCCATCCTGGACGACGTGAACCGCGAAGACCTCGTACGGCTGCGCCAGGCCCGCGACCGGATGAACCGCGAGTACGCCGAGCCGCTCGACATGGCCTCGATCGCGCGGACCGCGCTGATGTCGCCGGGCCACTTCCAGCGGAGTTTCCGCGCCGCGTACGGGGAGACGCCGTACAGCTATCTCATGACCCGGCGGATCGAGCGGGCGAAGGCGTTGCTGCGGCGCGGCGACCTGAGCGTGACCGAGGTGTGCATGGCCGTCGGCTGTACCTCGCTCGGTTCGTTCAGCTCCCGCTTCACCGAACTGGTCGGCGAGACCCCCAGCGCCTACCGTGCCCGCTCCCACGAGGCCGGCGCGGTGATCCCGTCCTGCGTGGCCCGCACTTTCACCCGCCCGAACCGGGCGGGACCACCGCTGCGCCCCTAGCCTGTCCTGCATGGACCTGAAACTCCGCCAGTGCTTCATCGCCGTCGACGACCACGACAAGGCGCTCGCCTTCTACTGCGACGTCCTGGAGCTGGAAATCCGTAACGACGTCGGTTTCGAGGGCATGCGGTGGGTGACCGTGGGGTCGCCGTTGCAGCCGGACGTGGAGATCGTCCTGGAGCCGCCGGCCGCGAACCCGGACGCCTCCCCCGCCGACAAGCAGGCCATGGCCGAGCTGCTCGCCAAGGGCACCCTGCGCGGGGTCAACTTCACCACCGCCGACTGCGACGCCCTCTACGCCCGCGTCCAGGAGTCCGGCGCCGAGGTGGTCCAGGAGCCGACGGACCAGCCGTACGGTGTCCGCGACTGCGCGTTCCGGGATCCGGCCGGGAACATGCTGCGGTTCATGGAGCGGAGCGGGGACTGAAATCCGGAGTGGGTCCGGGCAAGTCCGCATCTACGATCGCGCCATGAACCTCCGCTGGACCTACGCCTTCATCGACCGCCCGCTCGCGCTCCTCGACCCCGCCCACGCCTTCTGGACGGCCGTCACGGACACCCGGATGTCCGAACCGCGCGGTGAGCAGGGGGAGTTCGTCACCCTCCTGTCGGAGGGGACGGACGCGTGCGTCAAGGTCCAGGGTGTCGGGGCCGGCCCAGGCGGCGCTCATCTCGACCTCTCCGTCGACGACGTGCCGGCGTTCGTGACCTCCGCGCTGCGGCTCGGCGCCGACACCGTCGCGGAGCACGACGGCTGGGCCGTACTCCGTTCCCCCGCCGGGCAGTTGTTCTGCGCGGTCCCCTGGCACGGCGAGTCCGTACGGCCACCCGTCGTGGACGGCAGCCGTCTCGACCAGGTGTCCCTCGACATCGGACCCGGCTCCTACGACGCCGAAGTCGCCTTCTGGAGCGCCCTGTTGCCCGACTGGGCCTCACTACGGGGCGCGCTCCCCGAGTTCCATGTGCTCAAGCCCCCGCCCGGCCTGCCGATCCGTATCCTGCTCCAGCGGCTCGGCGAGGAACGCCCCGCCTCCGCCCATCTCGACCTGGCCTGCGCGGACATCGGCGCGGCCGTGGCCCGGCACGAGGAGCTCGGCGCGACCGTCGTCTCCCACGGCACGCACTGGACGGTGATGCGGGATCCGGCGGGCGGCGCGTACTGCCTGACGGGGCGCGACCCGGAGACCGGCGGGCTGCCTAGCCGTCCTTGAGGCAGACGAAGATCGTCTGCGGGTCGTCGTACGGCGAGGCCGTGGGCGTCGGACAGTCGCTCGCCGTGTCCTGACTGTTCTGGCTGTCCTGCCTCAGCACTGGCGTCGGTGTCGCGCCGGGCTCGTGCTGCTCGCCGGGGTCCTGAAGCCACAGCGTGAGCCCGCCCCCGACGACCACGGCGACCGCCCACCCCACCACGACCCGGCGCCACAACCGGCTCAAGCCGTCCACACCTCCACGTCCACCACCGCGTCCACCGGAATCGGCCCGTAGATGTGCGGGAACTCCTCCCCGCCCGGCTCCGGCGCCTCGTACTTCAGCGGTGCGCCGAGCCGTCCCGGGTCCACCACCAGGACCACCAGGTCGTCGGGGCCGTCGTAGGAGCCGTACAAGAAGGCTGCCACGCGCGGGAGTTGGGCGCGGGTCGAGCAGTGGATGAAGCCCTCCTCCTGGAGGCTTCGGCCACGGGTCGACCACTCGTAGGTGCCGCGCTCGCGGGCCGCGTCCCAGAGGGCGCGTTCGGTGATGTGGAGGATGGGGGTGGTGGCGGTGGTGGGTTCGGATTCCGGCATGGGATCACGCTACGGCCTCAGTCGCGCCGCCCGCGTCCGCAGGTAGCGCTGCTCGGGCAGGCTGAGGGTCCTGGCCGCCGCCGACTCGTAGGCGGCCCGGGCCGCGGTGAACTCGCCGGCCCGTTCCAGGAGGTGGCCGCGGACCGCGTCGGGGCGGTGGCCCTCCCCCAACTCGTCTGCCAGTAGGTCCAGTTCGGCCAGGCCCGCGTGCGGACCGTCGACCATGGCGACGGCGACAGCCCGGTTGAGGCGTTCGACGGGGCCGGGGACCAGGCGCACCAGCACCTCGTACAGGCCGAGAATCTCGTGCCAGTCCGTCGCCCGCGCCGACGGCGCCTCGTCGTGTACGGCGGCGATCGCCGCGCGCAACTGGTAAGGCCCCGCGGGCCCTTGGGACAGCGCCCGGGTGACGAGCGCGACGCCCTCCTCGATCGCCGCCTTGTCCCAGCGGTCGCGGTCCTGTTCGTCGAGGGGGACGAGTTCGCCGTGCGGGCCGGTGCGGGCGGCGCGGCGGGCGTCGGTGAGCAGCATCAACGCGAGCAGCCCCGCCACCTCGCCGACCTCGGGGAGCAGCCGGTGCACGGCACGGGTCAACCGGATTGCCTCGCCCGCGAGTTCGCGCCGCGTAAGACTCGGGCCGGACGTCGCCGTATAGCCCTCGTTGAAGATCAGGTACAGCGTGTGCAGGACGGCGGGCAGCCGCTCGGCCCAGTTGTCCGGCCGCCCGAAGCGCACACCCCGGACCTTCGCCTTCGCCCGGCTGATCCGCTGCGCCATCGTCGCCTCGGGGACGAGATACGCCCGGGCGATCTCCACCGTCGTCAGTCCGCCGACCGCCCGCAGGGTGAGCGCGATCTGCGCGGTCGGGGTCAGCTCCGGATGGCAGCAGAGGAAGAGCAGCGAGAGGGTGTCGTCCTCGCGCGGCGGCTCGGCCGTGTACGGGTCCCGAGGCTCCAGTGCCGCGGCCTTCTCCTCCCGCGCCCGCCGCGACTCCTCTGCGCGCAACGCGTCCGTCAGCCGCCGCGAGGCGACCCGGATCAGCCAGCCGCGCGGATTCTCCGGCACGCCGTGCTCCGGCCACTGCCGGGCCGCCGCGAGCAGCGCCTCCTGTACGGCGTCCTCGGCGGTGTCGAAATGGCCGTACCTGCGCACGAGCGCGCCGAGGACCTGCGGCGCGTGGCGGCGCAGCAGGTCCTCGGTGCCGGTGGTCCCGGTGGTGTCGCGCATCCGGCTCAGACGTCCGCGGTGCCGTCCTGGATGGGACGGATCACCACCGCGCGGTTGACGGCACCTTCGGGCAGGGGGCAGCGGGTGACGCGGTCGGCGATCTCCGTGACGCGCTCCAGGCTCGCGCACTCCAGGACCCAGTAGCCGGCCATCAGCTCCTTGGTCTCGCTGTACGGCCCGTCGGTGATCACGGCCTTGCCGTCCGCGCCCAGCGCCACCAGCCGGGTCCTCGCGGGCTCGGTCAGCCCCTGCGCGTCGATCAGCTCACCCGTCTCGGACAGGTCGTCGTTGATGGCGCCCATGTGGGCGAACATGGCCTGCATCTCGGCCTCGCTCCAGGCCGGGGACCCGGGGGTGGGCTTGCCCTGCATGCCGTCGTAGTCCGCCTGTGTGCCCTGCACCATGACCAGGTACTTCATGAGTCCGCTCCTTCGGCTCGCGCCACCCGTGGCGGGCGGCTGTCACAGGAGACATCGGAGCCGGTCCGGGATTCTCGACACGGGTTCAGGATTCTTTCGGGCCGGATTCGGACCCGGGCTCCTCTTTGCGCCCGGCGCCCTCGCCGACGTACGCCTCGCACTCGGGGTTCCGGCACGGGCCGGCCACCCACTTCGGCACCCATGCGCCCAGCGTCTTGTACCGCCGGACGACGGTGGCCACTGGCTGTCCGCAGACGGGACAGGTGTGCTCTTCTCTGCCCATGCACTCAGCCTAGAACCGTGCGGGGCTCGCGCCACATCGGATACATGCGCGGGCCGTCCGGGAGGTCGAGGGTGGTGTCGGTGAAGGTGTAGCCGAGCCGCTCGTACAGCTTGGTGCTGCGCTCGCTGCTCGCCTCCAGGTACGCGGGCAGGCCCTCGCGGTCGCAGCGGTCCAGGACGTGCCGGATGAGCGCGGCGCCGAGGCCGTCGCCCTGCCGGCCCGGTGCCACGGCGATCATCCACAGGTACTCGTGGGCGCGGCCGGCGGGATGCCCCTCCTCCATGAGCCGGGCGATCGTCTCGACTCGCTCGTTGTCGGGATCCACGAACTCCCGCAGCTGTACGGCCTCGTCCTCGCCGCCCTCCGTGTGCGCCTCGGCCGGTACCGACAGCCACAGCGCGCACCCCGCGCCGTCCTCGGCCAGGTCGATACGGCCGTCGGCGAACACGGCGTCGGCGAAGGCGGCCATCAGCTTGTGGTGGGTCGCACGGCGGTACTCGGCGTCGGGGAAGATCCAGCCGCTCACCGGATCGTCCTGGAACGCGTCGTCCAGCAGCCTGATGATCAGCTCCCGGTCGCCCTCGCCCGCCGCCCGTATCGCCACGCCCATGTCCCGCCCCTTAGCTCTCAACCACCGTCATCTGAACGGGTGTTGAGAGTAGCGGGACTTACGGGCGAGTGAGCCGAAGGGGCGCGCCGAGCCAAAAAGAGGTGCGGGCCCCGCGCACCGTGGGGATGCGCGGGACCCGCCGGTCCGGGGCCCGGTGGCCGTGCGGAGTCAGGGCCGCACGGTTCCCGAAGGCTCCGGAGTCTTCAGCTGCTGCGCCGGGTCACGAACTCGGCCAGCGCGAGCAGACCGCCCGCGTCCTGCGGGTCCGGAATCGCCCGGGCCAGCTCCTGCACGGCCCGCGCCATCCGGTCGGCCGCCTGGGCCTGCGCCCAGTCCCGGCCGCCCGCCCGCTCGACGGCGAGCGCGGTGCGCTCCAAGTCCCCTTCCTCGTACGGCATTCCGTACAGTTCGGCGAGTTCCACGGCCGCCGGGGTGCCCGAGGTGAGGGCGGCGACCACGGGCAGGGACTTCTTGCGGACGGCGAGGTCGGCGCCGGCCGGTTTGCCGGTGCGGTCGGGGTCGCCCCATATGCCGATGACGTCGTCGATCAGCTGGAAGGCGAGCCCGGCCTGCCGGCCGAACGCGTCCAGCGCCTCCACGTCCTCGGCGGACGCCCCCGCGTACAGCGCGCCGATCGCGCAGGCGCAGCCGAGCAGTGCGCCGGTCTTGGCCTCGGCCATGTCGAGCACCTCGTCGAGGGTGACCTCGCCGGGGGCGCGCTTCTCCATGGCGGTGTCCGCGTGCTGGCCCGCACAGAGTTCGACGACGCAGTCCGCGAGCCGGGCCGCGGCGGCCGAGGACGC
>NZ_JAWOAI010000084.1:0-25014 GCF_033194735.1 Streptomyces sp. W16 | reverse complement strand
CGCGCAGGCCCGGCGGGCCGCCCGACCGGTACCGCAACGACCAGGGCCAGATCGTCGACCGCACCACCGGCCAGGTCCTGCACGACCAGAACTCCGACCGCACCCTGCTCTCGACGCGCGCCCACAACCGGCTGGTGCGCCTGCGCGGCTACCGCATCCTCCACCGGGGCGGCAAGGCCGCCCACGGGGCAACGGTCGGCCTGCCCGCCAACATCCGCCGCGCCCGGCAGAGCGGCTCCCGCTACGCACAGGACGCCCGCCAGCAAGTCCAGGTGTGGGCCAACACCGGGCGCGAGGACGCCCGGGCCTGGGGCGACACCCGACGGCACGTATCGCGAGTCATCCGGAGGAACAGCGCCACCAGCAACGGCTCATCCACCAACCATCCCACGCCACCCACCCGCACATCACCGGCCCCGACCCGCCCCTCCTTCCCGCCCCGCCCGACCACGCCGCCCCGTCCAACTGCCCCGCCCCGCCCGACGACACCGCCTCGGCCGACGGCACCGCCTCCGCGCCTGGGCAGTCCTACACCCACGCCCCGGTCCAATCCCGGCGGGGCCGTTCTTCCCGGCGGCGGGAGCGCGCGTAGCCAGACGCGAGACGAGGCGAGAGCGCGGATGCAGGAGCTGATGCGGCGCACCGCGCCCGACGCGGAACGCTTGCGACGGGAGCGGGCTCGCCGGCGGAACGAGGACGGTGAGGACGAGTGAGCCGGCCCGGGCGCCGTACGAAACGGATCAGGCGGTGGGCATGCGTGGTCGCACTGCTGATGTTCGCCGCCGTGTGCTGCGGCGTCCCGGTGTCGGGCGCGATCGGCGCCTACACGGCGCTGAAGACGGGAGTAAGCGACGACGGCGGGATCGCCGAGGGCGGCAGCGCCGCAGACATCCCGGCGCGCATGCTCACCGCCTACAAGAAGGCCGTCCCGCAGGTCGGCCAGTACGTGCCGAAGTGCCAGGGCATACGCTGGCCCATCCTCGCCGGGATCGCCAAGGTCGAGTCCAATCACGCCATCGGCCACAACATCGCCCCAGGCGGCGACATCACCCCCAAGATCTACGGGGTTCTCCTCAACGGCTCCGGTGCCGGCGGCAACACCACCGCCGTCGCGGACACCGACGGCGGCACATGGGACGGCACCGCGAACGGGGAGCGCGCCGTCGGGCCGTTCCAGTTCCTGCCCTCCACCTGGAAGTCGACCGGGAAGGACGGCAACGGCGACAAAACCGCCGACCCGCACAACGCCGACGACGCCGCCCTCGGCGCCGCCGTCTACCTGTGCGGCAACGGACGCAACCTGACCCAGCGTTCGCAGCTGAAGTCCGCGATCCTGCAGTACAACCACTCCGACGCATACGTCGCCAACGTGCTCGGGTGGATCGGCCAGTACACGGCGGCCTCCAAGGACCCGGACCTGAAGAACGTCACGGGCAGGATCCGCACCGTCATCGAGGCCGCGCTCTCCCAGCGGGGTGTCCCCTACTCCTGGGGCGGCGGCGGTACGAACGGTAAGTCGTACGGCACCTGTTGCTCGCCGAGCGGCAAGAGCGGCGCGAGCGTCAAGGGCTTCGACTGCTCGGGGCTGACCCAGTACGCGTACGCGAGAACCGGCATCAGCCTGCCGCGCGTCGCGGCCGCCCAGGCCGGCGTGGGCCAGCGGATCCCCGCAGGCCTCGGCCCGCTCGTCCTCAAGCCCGGTGACCTCGTCTTCTTCGCCACCGCACCCGGACGCGATTCCACGATCTATCACGTCGGGATCTACCTGGGCAGCGGACAGATGGTCAACGCCCCCCGCCCGGGCACCGTCGTACGCCTGGACGCCGTCGAGGCGATGTCCGGCTACGCGGGAGGAGCACGGCTCCTGTGACCACCACTGTCCGATCACCGCGCCTGCTGGTACTGAGCACCACCATCCTCACCATCGCCAGCGCCGCCCTGCTAGGCGTGCCGCACGGTCAGGAACCGTCGGCCCCGGCTGTGGCGCCGACCGTGCACGCGACCACGATTCTGCCGTCGGTTCCGCCGGCGACCGGTGCATCGCCCACCGGCAGGCCGGCTGCCGGCACGGCTGCCCCTGTGGCTCCTTCGGCAGCGACACCGCCGGCCGTCGAGTCCGCGCTGCCACCGCACGGCGAGGGAGCGGCCGGCGACAAAGCCGTCCAGCGGAACCTGGTCGCAGCGTGGCCCGCCGATCTTCCGGCCTCCGACGAGCGGGAGTTGCTCACCGCCGGCCGCGCACTGCTGCGCGCCGACGCCACCGGCATCGGCCGCACGAAGTGGCCCACGGTCTTCCCCGACTCAGGTGGAACGGTGGCCCCGGCGTTCGCCACCGCCCGTTTCCGTATCCAGGCCGCGATCGCCCGCCGCGACCACAGCCCCAACAAAGCGGTGGTCCATCTGGTGTGGGCCGGCACCGACCGCGGCGGCACCTTCACCGACCTCCGCATCACCGACTGGCACTTCACCCGCACCCTCACGAAGGGAACAGCGACATGGACTCCGCAGCCCCGCACCTGACCGGCCAGACAGACCAGACGGCATCCGGTCAGATCCCCGGCCTCATGGTCGGCATCGTTCACGCCGCCGGCTGGCTGATCACCTACTGGTGGGTGGTGGCCACAGCCACTGTCGTCGTCTGGACGGCGAGCGAGATGGTGGTACGCCGCCTGGCGCGCACGGCCTCGGCCGAGCGGATGGCATTGGAGCTCGTGCCCTCACGGCACTTCGACCCCGGCTTCGAAGAAATCTTCCGCCGCGGTGTCCAGCTCGCCCGGGCCTCCACGAGCATGCCGTGGTGGGCACCGCGCCGGTCGAAGACCGTGCAGATCCGGCTGCGGGCAGATGGCTCCAGCCCGTTGCGGTACCGGATCGAGGGCCCCGCGGGCGGCGAACGTCTCCTGACCATCACACCGTTCGGGCCCGCCGTGACCGTGAACCGGGTCCGCCCCCTGACCGACAAACGCCGCGACTACGTAGTGCGGGCGGAGTTCATCCTGCGCGGCAAACCGACCGCGCCCTTGCGGGAAGTCCCCCTCGCCCCCGACCCGCTCCAGCCGCTGATCGACGCCGTCTGCGACCTCCGCACCGAGCTGGGTGACCTGGCCGAGATCCGGCTCAACATCCAGCGCGCCCCGAAGTGGGCGCTGCGAGCCCGTCGTCTCCAGCTCATGACGGACGCGCGGCGCGCGGAGCGGCGGGAGGCCTCGCGGGCCGCCCGGTGGATGCGCCAGGACGCCAGCGGCATCGACGACTCGCTGTCCTGGCAGTTGCAGCAGCTGGTGGCCGGAAAACAGGGCGGGAACGGGCGCCGACTGATCATGCCGCCGGTCCCCCGCCGAGTGGACCCACAGGAGGCGCTGGGCAAACTCGCCGAGGACGACCACCTCGTGCGCGTGCAGCTCCTCGTGATGTGCGCCTCCAACCTGGAAGGACGCGCCGAAGCCCGCCTCGCTCAACTCCAGGCCGCCCTCGACGTGTTCGGCGGCGGCTCGCGCTGGGCAATGCGCGGCTGGAGAACAGGACCGTGGCGGATCGGCGCCGACCACTGGCCCACTAGGCATAGCTTCGAACGCCGCTGGAACCTGGGACAGTGCCAGCCACCCCGTCCCAACTGGGTCCGGCTGGAGGAACTGACCGGCCTGCTCAAACCACCCACGATCCACTGCCGCCTGCCGCTCCTCGCCGCAGACCTGCCGACGTTCGAGCACAAGAATCCCGACCTGCTGCTGCAGGGCATCTACCGCGGACCCGACGGCCGCCGACGCCTCGTCGCCACCTACGCGAAGGAGACACTGTTCGAGGTCGGGGTCGGTAAGGCAGGCGGCGGCAAAACCGAACGCGCGCTCACCCAGGCGATCGGCTGGGCGCACGCCGGCGGCGGGCTGATGTTCATCGACCCCCACCGCGACTCCTGGCCACGGGCCCTGCCCTTCCTCGCCCACGACCACCTCATGCAGCGGATCGCGCTGATCGACCTCAACGCCAACGGGCCTTCTCCGCAGCTCAGTTGCTGGAACCCGATCGGAATGCACCAGGGGCAGGTGGCCCACGAGGTCGTCGAGGCGACCGCAGATGCCTATGCGTCCGTGCTCGGCTGGGACGACGCCACCGCTCCGCGCGCACTCACCATCTTCACCGCCGCGCTGACAGTACTGGTGGCCCTCAACGAAGCAGCCTGCCAGGACGGGCGGCCAGAGGACCAGGCCACGATCTTCCACGTACGGCCGCTGCTCTCCGACCCGGACTTCCGTGCCACCGCACTCACCGCGATGCGGGGACGCCTGGACGAGGAGACCCGCTCCTGGTGGCGGACCGTCTTCCCGGCCCTGCCCACCGACGCCTTCGGCGTCGTCCTCAACCCGATCGCCCGCCTGTCCACGAACCCGGTGACCCGCGCGTTCCTGGGACAGCCCGCCGGCGTCTACAACATCCGTGCCGCGATGGACTCACGGATGATCGTATGGGTCTGCCCGGGCGGCAACGGGCCCACCGACCGGCTCCTCACCGCACTCCTCGCCCACGACCTGCTGCGAGCCGTCCGCTCCCGCCGCGACACCCCCGAACACCAGCGGGTTCCGTTCCGCCCCTACTTCGACGAACTGATCACCCTCACAGGCGCAGCCCCCGAAACGATCGCCTCCATGTTCGAGGACTTCCGCAAATACCGGGTCCACGTCCACGGCATGACCCAGCTGCTGGGCCGCCTGCCCATCCCCGTGCGCCTCTCCCTGGTACAAAACGCCTCCACCCTCGCGTCGACCGCAGGCTCGCAGTCCGCGATCGCACCCATCACCGCGGAGTGGGGCGACCGCCCCAGCCCGGACCTGGTCGCCTCCCTGGACCGGTTCGAGCACTACATGTCGCTCACCGTGGAAGGACGCCGCGTGGGCCCCGTCCGGATCACCGGCCCCCACCTCGACGACGTCTTCGCCGACTACGCCCGCCCCGACCAGACCGCGGCACTGGAGCACGCCGCCCGGGTCACGGCCGGCACCGCGCCGCTCAAGACACTCACGGACCGGGCCGCAGACCAGCTCACCCGCGTGCGCGGCTTCCTCGCCCAGCACGCCCACCACACCTCGCCGAACACCCAGCCGACCAAGAAGCGATACGAGTGACCCCCGCCTTCGAAACCACGCCGGCCGCTCGAAAGCCGAGCCCCGTCGAGCCGCTGCCGCACCAGATCCTGGCCGTACTCGGCCAGCACCGCATGGCAACCACCAACCAGCTCCACCAACTGCTGCGGCCCGGCGCCGCACACCAGACCATCTCCGCGCCACTGAACAAACTGCGCCGCGAGGGCCTGGTCGACTACACCGTGCTGCCCCAGTCCAACCGGTCCCGCGCCTGGTACCTCACCAGCGACGGCGCCCGCCTGACCCGGGACTTCCCTGCCCTGCGGGGACGGCCGCCGTACCCGATCAGCTCAGGCACCGCTGCCTCGCTGAAGACGCCGCACACCCTCACCGTCCTGCGCAGCCACCTCACGTTCGTCACCGACGCCCGCCGACGCGGCGACGAACACGGCCACCTCGACTGGACACCGGAGGTGGCCCACCCCCTCAGCGACAGCGAACGGATCATCGCCGACGCAGTGATGCACTACACCCTCGTCAGCGACGACGAGCGCACGAAACTACGGGCATTCATCGAAGTCGACCGGACAACCATGGGCAGCGAACGCCTCGCCACCAAACTCATCGACTACGCACGCCTGTGGACCTACGAACCACAGCACATCAACCGCCCGCGCTCACGGCAGCCCGCTGCTACCGGACCAGTGTGGCTGCGCTGGTACCCCGTCTTCCCCCGAGTGCTGTTCGTACTGACCGGGGCCTCCCGGTACGTCCTGGGCAACCGCATCAACGACCTGCAAGCCATGACAGCAGAACACCCCCTCGTCGCCACACTCGCCCGCCAAGTCCTCATGGGCGCAGCAATCCTGGAAGACCTCGAAGAACACGGACCCACCAGTGACATCTGGGTGCCGCTTGCCGGCGGCAAGCCACGGCCATGGACCCAGCTGTAACACCCCACCCACCACGGCCGAATGTCGCAGCTTCGTCACTGCCACAGAAACCGCTTGATATTTGCTCACGCGAACCAATAGTTTACTACTGCACATCGGAGTGTCGGCCTGAACAGGCCTTACATACACCGACATTAGGAGATGCCGGATGGCACAAGCTACTGGTGAGATTCGCAGCAACGAAGTGTGTGCCGTCGGCACGTGGCCTGTCTCGACCCAAGCCGTCACGCACATCGGGAGCGCCTGCGTGGTCGAAGGGAGCGGCGACTTCGACCTGGACGATCTGTGTCTGGTGCGCGGCCAGTTCCCCGACCGGCTCGTCACCCTCGACGGCGACGTAATCACCGTATGGCCGCCATCCTCGCCCACTCCGTGAGCCGACTCCCCCTCCGAACAGCAGCCGCCCCGGCGCACGGGCACCGGCCATCGCGACCAGCTCACCCCATGACCACTCCACGGAAAGGACTCACTTCCATGAGCACAGGGATCACCGCGGCGCTCGGCAAGCGCCTGACCGCGCTGACGATCACCGCCGGGCTGGGCCTCGGAGTCGCCGGCTGCTCGAACGGCCGCCCCCAGCACGATGGCGTACCGGCGGCAGCATCAGCGCCCGGCGAGTCCACCCCGCGCGAGCAACTGGTCCGCACGGGCGAGCCGCTGGCCCAACTCCAGGGACAGAACGGCCTGTCGCTGACGATCACCTCGGCCGAGCGGGACCCGGCCGCCTACCTCACCGTCCGCGGCAACCTGAAGAACGACAGAGCCGAACCAGCCGTCGTCCCCGCCGAGTTACGCGGCGACGAACTCGACGTCCTCAGGACCGGACCGTCACTGGCCGGGGCCACCGTGACCGACTTCGGCCGGCACAAGCGCTACTACGTGCTGCGCGACACGAGCGGCCACCCCCTCACCACGACCGGCCTGTCCACGCTGAAGGCCGGTGAGAGCGTCCGCGTCTTCATGCAGTTCCCCGCGCCGCCCGCGACGACAAACACGGTCGGTTTCCAACTGCCCCTGTTCGACACCGCGACCATCAAGATCTCCGGATGAGGTGAGGCACCGCATGCGTCGGATCCGATCCCGCTTCACGGTCCCGCTCTTCACTCTCACCCTCCTGAGCGCGGCCCTCAACGTGGCCGCAGGCGGTATCCAGCAGGCAGCCGCCGGCCCGCACCGGAGCGGCACCGGCCTCGCGCTGCGCGGCGGCGCGACGCTCGCCCCACCCAGAATTCTCGATATCGGTTCGGACGCTGTCGCTATCAGACAGGTGGTCGGAGACCAGGACGGCTCCGAACGGCGCCAGGACACGAACGCGGAGGTGACATACGAGCTCCAGGCAGAGGTGCTCTTCGCCAAGGACAGCGCACAGCTGAGCAGTTCGGCGCAATCCCGCATCGCCGCGATCGCCCGGGAGATCAGCCAGCAGCAGTCGTCGAAGGTCCGCGTCTTCGGTTTCACCGACGATCTCGGCTCCTCCGCCCACGGCGACGTCCTGTCCACGCAACGGGCCCGCGCCGTGCAGACCCTCCTGGCCGACGGGCTCCCGCCAACGGTCAGATTCGAAACCCGGGGGTTCGGCGAACGGCATCCGATCGCTTCGAACACCGCGGAGGCCGGCCGGAGAGAGAACCGGCGGGTCGAGATCTCATTCCAGCCAACAGGAAGATGACCAATGAAGCACCAAACGCAGTGCACGCCAGACCGTCTGCGGGCAGAACGAGCGAATACACAGGACACGAGTTCTGAAAGCGACCCGATGCGACCCGAGTTAATTGAGTCAACTCGATTAGGTTACCGGGAAGTTCGCTGGCATATGCGTAATCTTGCGGCCACGCAAACGCATCACCACAGCTCGACCAGGCCGCAGGCTGGGCATGGACACTACAGAGCCCGGTGCTGCGGTCTCCACGCATCGCGTTCGTACGGGGAGACATCGTGACACGTGCACAACGGCGCCTGGGAAGGCTCGCCTCCGTTCGCATCCGGGGGTACGCAACCACCGTTCTGATCACGGGTGGCCTGGTAGTACTGACCGCCTGCGGAGGTGGCGGTAATTCCGACTCATCCGCCACGAATTCGCCGTCGGCCAGTAGCGCATCTACGCCGACGACCGCTTCAGCAAGTGCGGATCCGCAGGCTCAAGCCAAGGCCGATGTCCTGAAGGCCTACGGCGCCTTCTGGGGTGAGCAGGTCAAGGCGTACGCGAAGACCGATATCAAGGGCACGGCCCTGAAGAAGTACGCCACAAAGGAGGCCCTGGGCCGCGCCATGGGCGACGTGCTGGTCATGCAGAAGGCTGGCACCGCTACCACGGGTGCGCCGACACACGACGCGAAGGTCACGTCACTGACGCTCACCAGTGCGACGCCCAAGGCCACTGTGCAGGACTGTCTGGACATCTCGGGCTGGAAGACCATCAAGAAGAAGACGGGCGCCGTGCAGCCATTCCCGTCGGCTCAGCCCTTGCGATACGTGACGACAGCGAAGGCAGAGGAGTGGGGGAAGCAGTGGATGATCACAGAGCTCACGCCAGACGGAACCCGCACATGCTGACGCTTTCCACGGTGACCACGTTGATAGCTGCAGCCGCGCTCTGCACTGTGCCCACGGCGCCAGCAAGCGCCGACGACGACCCGGTTATCGGCGGCGACTGCGCTGGCGCGAGCTCCTACGTCACGGTCTGCGAGCAGCGGCCGGGAAACTCGGACGGCCAAAGCCAGTCGGGCGATCAGCCCGGCAAGGGATCGGACAAGGACACCAAGCCCCAGGTGTGCTCGGTGGAGCGTCTCGATCCTCAACCTCCCGCCAGCGACCCGGTCTGGAACGGCCACAAGCCCGGCGACGGAGCGATCTACACGCGGGTATGCCTGAGCGACGCTCTCGCGGCCGCCGCAGGAGCGCAGATCGTCCCCCAGGTCTTCTGGGCAGCCCAAGCCCCTGCAGTCAACGTCGACCCCGATCAGTTGGCCCGCGAGGCCGTGGACCGGATGCTGCTGACCGGTCCGAACATCGCAAGTCCGCGCGCGGCCGGACAGTATCTGGTCGGCGTGCCGATGTGGATGTGGATCGACGAGAGCCCCACCACCTACGGACCCAACACGGCCTCAGCGTCACTGGCTGGTGTGACGGTCACTGCAACGGCGAAGGTCACCAAGCTCGGCTGGAAGATGGGTGACGGGTCATTTGTGGAGTGTCATGGGCCTGGCAAACCGTACGCAGCTTCGTACGGCCAGCAGGAGTCCCCCACCTGCGGCCACACGTACAGCCTGACGTCTGCCTCTCAGGCCGGAGGCAAGTACGCCCTGACCGCGACGGCCACGTGGACGGTCAACTGGCAGGTTGTCGGGGGCGCCGGCGAGACCGGCCAGTTCACCGAAACCCGTCAGTCCCAGATGCAGGTGGCGATCGGTGAACTCCAGGTCGTCAGGTACGCCGCCGGAAGGAGCAAGCGTTGAGCAAGACCCAAGAACGCATGGGAACACCCAGCGCAAACTCAGTCCCCCAGCACGGGCAGGTGGCCGGCCCCGTGGCTCCCCCACGGGTGTCCGCCCGCAGGCGTCGGCCAGGAGTGATCGCACTGTCCCTGGCTTTGATCGCCGCTGGCGGAGCGGGTGTTGCCGTCCTTCTGCTGCAGGTGGGCCACCGTGCCCAAGTGGTCACCGTGGTCCGCGACGTCCAGGTCGGCCAGATCCTCACCGAACGGGACCTGGGGACGGCCTCGATCTCCCTGGACCCGGCGGTAAAGGCCGTACACGCGGACGATGTGAAGGCGGTAGTGGGCAAGCGGGCGGCCGTGGAGCTGAAGCCCGGCTCGCTGCTGACGCCGTCTCAGGTGACCAAGGACTCTCTGGTGAAAGCCGGTGAGCAGCTGGTGCCGATCGGGCTCAAGCCCGAACAGGTTCCCGCCACCAGTCTGGTGCCCGGCCAGAAAGTAGACCTGGTCCACGTGCCCGCACAGGGCGCAACAGACACGGACAAGACATCCACAACCCCAGAGACGATCGCCGGTCGGATCGTGAAGGCCTCCAAGGCTGCCCCCGGTACCGGGATTGTGGTCGTCGACGTCGCGACCTCCGCCGCCGACGGCCCGACCGTCGCCGCGTGGGTATCGGCGAGCGCGCTGCGCCTGGTACTCGCTGCTCCGGACGGCAGCTGATGGCCGTCATCGTGCTGGCCGGCTGCACCGGCGCACCGGGGGTGACGACCAGTGCGCTCGCGCTGCTGTTGTCGTGGCCGCTGGAGCCGGGCCGGAAGATGATCCTGGCGGAGTGCGACCCGGACGGCGGGGCGGTGCTGCACGGGCTGTTGCAGGGCACGCTCGGTGACCGGTACGGGCTGCGCAACCTGTCCGTGGCGGCCCGCAGGGGCGAGTTCGGCGACGCCTTCTGGCGGCAGCTGATCGACCTGAGCGGTGAGGACGGCCAGCGGGAGTCGCCGCGTGACCGGCTGCTGCTGCCGGGCATCACCGACCCCGCGCAGGCAGCGAGCCTGGGCTCGGTGTGGAAGGGCCTGGCGACCATGTTTCGCGGCATCGAGACCGATCACGGTCACGATGTCCTGATCGATCTCGGTCGCGGTGGGGCCTTCGGTCTTTCCGGTGTGCTGGCCGAGCAGGCAGATGCCGTACTTGTGGTGGTGCGCAACACGCTGCGCTGTCTGCAGGCGGCCCAGGCCCGGGTGACGGCGCTGGAGGAACGCGTCGGGGACGTCGGCCTGCTGGTGATCGACGAAGGCCCGTATCCCGCGGGTGAGGTGCAGCGGGTGCTGCAGGTGCCGGTGGTGGCGACGCTGCCGTACGCACCGGAGGAAGCCCGGGTGCTGTCCGACGGCGCCGAGCAGCCCCGCCGCTTCACCAAGTCGCCGCTGATAAAGGCCGCCCGCACGAGCAGTGCCCTGCTGGTACAGCGGGCCGCCGTGCGCCGCGCCCGACTTGATCAGCGCCGCGCCTTCGCGGCGGGGAGGTGAACCGTGCAGGCGAGACCTCTGCATAACGATCCCACGGTGGCTCCCCCACCCGGCCGCCCTCCACAGGCGTGGCCCCAGCAGGCTAACGGGAACCCGGCCGGTTCGGCCTCAAGTCCGCTCCCGGTTGGCGCCGCAGCACCGCAGCTCAGCGTCGACTACCAGGCCGCCCGGAACATCGCGGCCCAAGTCGCCCGGCAGCGCGAGGAGTTGCTGAAAACCGTCCCGGGCATGGACCGGGATAGCGAGGAGCAGCGCTGCCTGGACTGGATCAACGAGGCGGTCGCGTTGTGGTCGGACGCGCACGCGATGACACCGCACGAGGACGGGGCGCTGCGGCGTGCCGTCTATGACCTGCTCTACCGGGCCGGGCGGCTGCAGCCGTATCTGGATGAGGAGCGGGTCGAGGACATCATCATCCAGGGTCCGAACGAGGTGTGGCTGGACTACGGCGACGGTTCACGCCGGATGGTCGGTCCGATCGCGGACTCGGAAGAGGAACTCCTCGAATTGCTGCGGGAGTTGGCCCGTGGTTCCGGGCACAGCGAGCGCACCATCTCCACCGCGAACCCCACCCTCGCCCTTTCGCTGCAGGATGGCTCCCGCCTCCAGGCGATCACCGGACTCGGCCCGATGACGTACGCGGTCATCCGCCGCCATCGGGTCGCCCACTCAGGCCTCGACGACCTGGTGCGGCTGGGCACGATCGACCTGATCCTGCGGGAGTTCCTCGGCGCGTGCGTGCGCGCGGAGAAGAACGTCATGATCGCGGGGAAGCAGAAGGCGGGGAAGACCACACTTTTGCGGGCGATGCTCAAGGAGTTCGACCCGGACTGCCGCTTCGCCACCATCCAGACCGAGGACGAACTGTTCGCCCACAACAACGGCTACCACCGCCAAGTCGTCTCCCTGGTCGGGCGTGAGTCCAACGGGGAGAAGGACGTCACCGGCCGCGGCGCGGGTGAGATCACCCTGCTGGACCTGATGCATCCCGCGCTGCGGATGTCGCTGGAGCGGATCGTGGTCGGTGAGGTCCGCGGCCCCGAAGTCGTGGCGATGATGCAAGCGCTGACGAACGGATCGGGCGGCAACCTGTGCACCATCCACGCGCGTCGCCCCGACATCGTCTTCGACCGGATCGCCGAACTGTACGCACTCGCCCAGGGCAATCTCTCTGAGCAACTCGCCTACCGGCAGACCGCCAACGGCCTCGACTTCATCGTGTTCGTCGACATGACGGACGAGACGCAGATCGGCGGCTCCCGTCACCGCTACGTCTCCCACGTCCTGGAGGTGACCGGGATCGGCGAGGCCGGGCGCCCGGCGACCAACGAGATCTTCGCTCCTGGAAGGGGGTTCGGGGAACTGCGTGCGGTGCCGCAGATGGACCCGGGCTGCATCGACGACCTGCGCCGCGTGGGCTTCGATTCCGGCCTGCTCCAACTGCAGTACGGAGCCTGGGAGCAGCCACTGGAGCTGAAGGTGGGGGCCAGCCGGTGATCCTGTTGGGTGCGCTGCTCAGTGGCATGGCCGTCATCGGCGGACTGATCGGGGTCATCGCCGGTGTGGTCGGGACTTCGGCGCCGCGCCGGGCCCCGCTGCGTGAGCGGTGGAAGGCGAGGCGTGGCGGCACGGAGCAGGGCGAGGATGTCCGGCTGCGACGGCGCACGCTGACCGCCGCGGCGCTGATGATGTTCGTGGGCGTGTGGTTGGTCTCCGGGAATTTCGTGGCCGGTGCGATGGTGGGTTCGTCCGTGGTCGGGGTGCCGTGGCTGGTCTCGCCGGCGCAGATCGCTCAGGAACGCATCGGGCAGCT
The DNA here is from genome assembly GCF_033194735.1 of Streptomyces sp. W16. Classification (NCBI taxonomy): domain Bacteria; kingdom Bacillati; phylum Actinomycetota; class Actinomycetes; order Kitasatosporales; family Streptomycetaceae; genus Streptomyces; species Streptomyces sp. W16. The sequence goes on along the minus strand of NZ_JAWOAI010000084.1, from coordinate 12,205 downwards.
GGAAGCCCTGAGCGAGTGGACGCAGCGGCTGGCCGGACTGTTGCGGCTGGGCATGGGCCTGGAGCAGGCGATGATCACCAGCCGCAGGAGTGCCCCGGAAGAGCTCGCCGAGCAGATCATCAACCTCTCCGACCGGCTGCGTTTGGGATGGCGTCCGGAAGATGCCCTGCGTGCCTTCGCTGACGAACTCGACGACATCACCGCCGACAAGGTGGCGGCCGCGCTGATCCTCGCGGTCAACGATCGCGGCCCGGGCCTCGCCCAGGGCCTTGAGGATCTGGCGGCCACCGTCCGCGATGAGGTCGCCGGCAAGCGGAGGGTCGAGGCCGACCGGGCCAAGTCCAGGACGACCGTACGGTGGATGACCCTCATCACGCTGGGCATCGTCGTCGCCGGATTCTTCGTGCCGTCCTTCACTCGCCCCTACAACACCCTGCTGGGGCAACTGGTGTTGGCGTTCCTGACCGCCGGATTCGTCTCCACGCTCGCCCTGATGCGCTCGCTGGGCACCTTCCGGCACATCGCCCGATTCCTGATCGCCGACGCGCGCAGCACCGTCCGCCTGCCCACACCCGCTCCAGAACCGGCCCGGGAACGTGAGCTGGAAGGAGTCACGCCATGAATCTGCTTCCCGTCGTAGCAGCAGGGGGCACCGTGGGTGCTGGCGTCGCGCTGCTTGTGCGTGAACTGCTGCGGCCCCAGCCCGCGTTGGCGGCGGCGCTCAAGCGCACCGGTCCGGCAAGCCTGAGCATGCACGAGTCGGAGCTGGACCGGGAGGAGCTGTGGGGCAGGTGGCTGCTGGCCCGCCTGGAGCACCTGCCTGGCGTGCGGATCCCCGTCAAGAACCTTGCTCTGCTCGGGCAGGGGCCGGGTCAGTTCATGCTGAAGAAGACGGCGCTGGCCGCGCTCGGCCTGCTCTGCCCCGTGCTGGTGTCCGTTCCGTGGATCATCGCGGGCGTGTCGCTGCCCTTCTACGTGCCCGCAGCCGCCGGACTGGCCATCGCCGCCCTCCTGTTCATCACTCCCGATCTCGCGGTACGTGATCAGGCCAAGCGGGCGCGGGAGGAGTTCGCGCACGCTCTGTCCGCCTACCTGGACCTGGTGGCACTCAAGCGGGCCGCTGACGCCGGGCCCGCCGAGGCACTGGAGAAAGCCGCTGCTGTCGGGCGGGGCTGGCCGTTCCTGTATCTGCAGGGAGCGTTGCGCCGGGCCCGGCTGGAGAAGATCCCGCCCTATCAGGCGCTGTCCGAACTCGCCGACGAGTACGACCTGCCTGTCCTGACGGATGTGGCCGACATCATGCGCGGTTCGGCCACCGACGGGGCCGCCGTCTACAAGGCCCTGCGGGCCCGCACCGCCGCCCTGAACACCGAACTCCTTGCAGACCAGGCCGCCGAGGCCAACGCCGCCAGCGAAAAGATGACCGCCCCCGGCGCCCTCCTCGCCGTCCTGGTCATGCTGCTGATGGCGTTCCCTGCGGTGATCCGCATGCTCACCGTCTGAACCCTTTTCCCGACCGTCGAACTCACTGAATCTGGTGGAGGAGCACGCACGATGAAGTACACCGCATTCCGGTCCTACCGTGCCGCCCGCTGGCTGGCCACGCGCATGGCGGACGCCTCCCATCAGCCGGACCGTGGCGACATCAGCATCACCACCGTCATCATCTGGGTCGCCGCCGTCAGCGGCGCCCTAGCGATCGCCGGCACGATCGCCGTAGTGATCGCGAAATACAACCTGAGCCTGAGCGGGATCTGATGCCGAGCGGCGCCCGTATCCGGGCCTGGTGGAACGGGCGGCGCTGGAGAGACGACCGCGGCGACTCCTCTATCCAGATGGCCATCGTCTTCCCGTTCATCCTGCTCACCACGATCGCCGTCATCCAGGCCTCCCTGTGGTACTACGCACGCGAGATCGCCCTGACCGCCGCCCGCGAAGGCCTCACCACGGCACGCGCCTACCAGGCCTCCCCCGCCGACGGCACGGCCCGCGCCCAGGAGGTCCTCACGCGCAGTGCGGGGGACAGCCTGCGCGGCTACAGCGTCTCGGCCAGCACGGACGGACAACGCGTGCGCATCCAGGTGTCCGGTACGGCTCTGTCGATGATCCCGGGCCTGTCGGGCCTCAAGATCACGCAGTCGGCGTCGGGGCCCGCCGAACGCTGGACGACTGTGGGAGGGTGAATCCGTTGCGTGTCAGGGCCCGTTGGAAGCGTGCGGCCGGCCGGGACGAGGGCAGCGTCGCGATCGAGGCCGCCATCGTCCTCCCGCCACTGATCATGTTCCTGTGTCTGGCGATCGCCGGCGGACGCCTCGTCGTGTCCGGTGCGAAAATCGACTCGGCGGCCGAGGACGCGGCGCGCGAGGCATCCATTCACCGCACCGTGGCCGCCGCTCAGGACACCGCGCACGCGGCCGCCCTCGAGTCTCTGGACGATCAGGGCATCACGTGCGCGTCCGCCAGCGTGAGCGTGAACACCGGCGGACTCAACGTGCCCGTGGGGCAGGTGGGGACAGTCACTGTGACCGTGAGCTGCACGGTCAACCTGTCCGATCTTCTGCTGCAGGGCGTGCCCGGTGCCCGGACGCTGACATCGACGGCAACGTCAGTAGTCGATCAATACCGGCAGCGGGGAGACTGATGACCGCGTGGCTGGCAGGCAGGTACTGCGGTCGGCTGGACGACCGGGGTGGCGTCACGGTATTCGTGGCCGTGTGCGTGGTCGCGTTGATCGGCATCATCGGGATCTCCGTCGACGGTGGCAGCAAGATGCGCGCCACCGAACGCGCCGACTACATCGCCGGTGAGGCCGCCCGGGCCGGCGGGCAGGCCATCGATCCGGCGCAGGCCATCACCGGCAAGGCGATCGTGGCCGATCCGCAGGACGCGCAGGCCGCAGCCCAGGCCTATCTCCGCTCGGCGGGCGCCGCCGGATCGGTCAGCGTGTCCGGGGACGGCAAGACGCTCACCGTCACCGTCACCGACACCTATGCCACGAAGTTCCTGCCCGTGGTCGGGATTGGCTCTCTCGCGGTGACCGGCCACGGCGAAGCGACCCTCCTGCACGGCGTCACCGCACCGGAAGGAAACTGAGTGCGCACTCCTCACTCCCCCGCGGCAGCCCGTTCCCTCCCGGCCCGGATCGTCACTGCGGCGGGCAGTTTGCTGGTCCTGGCCGGCGCGGTTGCCGGGCTGCCGCTGCTGCTGGCCTGGGTGACCCCCGTCCTGTGGGCGTCCAGCCGCGACGACCTCACGCACCTGCTGGACCGGCAGGACACCGGCGGGGCGTTCCTGCTGGTGCTCGTCGCCGTGGGCTGGATCGGCTGGGCGCAGTTCGCGTTCTGTGCCGTACGGGAGTTGAGCGCGCAACTGCGCGGCCGTTCCTGGCACGCTCCGCGCGGGCTGGGTGCCTCGCAGCGCGCCGCGGCCGTCCTGATCGGCGGGATCCTGGTGCTGCTGCCCACCGGCTCGGCACTGGCCACCCCCGCGCAGGCCGCCCCCAGTGCCACGGCCGTCCAACTGCCGGGTCAGGTACGCGCGGAGAGCGCCACCGGGGACCGTTCGGCGTCGGCCGCCGACAGCGCGCAGGACGCGACGTACACGGTGCGGGAGGTGCGGCCGGCGGAGAGTCTGTGGAGCATCGCCGAGAAGGAACTCGGCGACGGCGAGCGGTGGCGGGAGATCGCCGCCCTCAACGAGGGCCGCGCCATGGCGGGGGGCAAAATCTTCCGCGCGAACAGCTTCCTGCAGCCCGGCTGGCAGCTCAGGATGCCTCATGCCGCAGCCGTGGCAGTAGGCCTTCGTACGCAGTTGGACGACGGCAGCCCCGCCGCCGGCAGTGAGCACGCCGTCACGGTCCACGCGGGCGACTACCTGTCGAAGATCGCCCAGGAGGAGCTCGGAGACGGCAACGAGTGGCCGCAGCTGTACGAAGCCAGCCGAGGCAAGGCGCAGCCGGACGGACTGCCCGCCATCACCGACCCGGATGTGGTCTTCGCAGGACAGCAAGTCACCGTGCCCGACGTCTCCTCCGGCCAGCACACACCACCACACGACCGTGACGACGGCGAGAAGGCGGGCGGCCAGGAGACCACTACTCCCCCGGCTACCCAGACGCCCGACAGCCAGACGCCGAGCGATGACACGGGCGACGAGCAGGCGCCAACACCGGGCACCACCACGGCTCCCACTCCGGAGTCCACACCGTCCAGCATCCCAAGCAGCCGCTCCGCCGAGCAGCCCGGGCAGAAGCAGCCTCCTTCCGCGACGCCTACGCCCAGCACCAGCTCCGCTCCCTCTGCTGCCTCGCCGTCAGCGTCGTCCGAGGCGTCGAACTCCGCTGCCCCCTCTCCCGCCGCCACAGCGACCGCGACACCAGTACCGACTCCGGCCAGCAGTCCGCTGAACCTGCGTACCGTGCTCGGCGCCGGCGCGCTGCTGGCCGCCGCCGTCACCGGCGCTCTGGCGCTGCGCAGGACGCTGCAGCGCCGCCGCCGTAAACCCGGCGAGACGATCGCCATCGCGCCCGAACCCTCTCCGGCCGAGGCCCAGTTGGCGGCGGCCGCCGAGCCCGGAGGTGCTGCCCGCCTGGACGTGGCCCTGCGGACGATGGCCTATCAGGCGGGTCAGGAGGGAGACGAAGCGGCCCTGCCGCCGCTGCGGGCAGCGCGGATCGGTGCGCGCGCGGTGGAGGTGCTGCCCGAGGACCTCGCCCAGGAGCCGCTGGCGCCTTTCGCTTCCGGGAAGGCCGGTTGGTGGGTCCTGCCCGCCGACGCGGATCTCCTGGACGAGGAGACGGCCCATCAGGTGCCGGCGCCTTATCCGGGGCTGGCCACGATCGGCAGCACCGAAGCGGGAGACCTCGTTCTGCTCAACCTTGCCCGCGTGCAGGCAATACTTCTGGACGGCAACCCGGTCCACATCACCGAGGTTTGCATCTCCCTCGCCCTGGAACTCGGGATGAGCCCGTGGGCAAGCGACGTCGAGGTCGTCACCATCGGGTTCGGCGAGGACCTGCCCGGCCTGCTGCCCACCGCGCGGATCGCACACATGCGCCAAGCCGCACACGCGCTGCGCGATCTGAGCGAGCGGCTACTGGAAGCACACCAGCTGCCCGAGACCAGTCACCAGCCCTACCTGCTGCTGTGCGCAGCGGCACTCGACGCGGACACAGCCTGGGAGTTCGCCGAGGTCATCGACAAGGCCACAACGGTGCCCGTCACCCTTATCGCGCCAGCGAGTACTGCGGCCCCGCATTTCCCCGAGGCAGAAATCCTCAACGCCTCGCTCAGCACACCGCAGCCTCTCGACTCCGTCGGTGCCGACATCACCGTGCAACGCCTGGAGCACGCCGCCTATCAGCAGATCACCGACGCACTGACGTTGTCCGCCCAGAGCGCCCACCCTGCCGAGGGGCCCTGGCAGGACGTACCGGACGAGCCCGACAACGCCGTGACACCCCAGCAGACCACGCCGACAGAACCCCTGGCCACGCCCGAGTCCGACGAAGCCACCACGAGCCCTCCGGTCACGCCGTCAGCGGACAGCGACATCTTCCCGGCTCTGCTCGCCGCCACCAACCCGTCCGGACTCCGACTGCTACCCACCGCTGACACGACGCCGCCACAAGCCAAGGCCAACCTCCAGAGTGCCGACACGGCGACGCCGTCCACCGCAGAGGTCCCGGAGACTGACGACCGGGACGGCGGTGACGAAGTCCCCCAGCCGGAGGCCACGGAGGAGTGCGAAGCCCATGACCTACACGCGCCGGAGATCCGGGTACTGGGTCCGATCCACGTGACCGGCGTGGAACGCACCGGCCACGGCCCACGCATGGCACAGCTTGCCGCGCTGCTGTACTTCCGGCCCGGACGCGGTGCGGACGTTCTGTGCTCCGACATGGATCCCATCAGCCCCTGGTCGCCCGCCACTCTCAACGCCCGGATGCAGGGCCTGCGCAGCTCCCTGGGCAACGACCCTGCTGGCAATCCCTACGTGCCGCGCCGCAAGGCCGCCGACGACCCCTACCGGCTCGCCCCCGGCGTGCGCTGCGACTGGACCCGCTTCCTTCAACTCGTTGAACGCGCGCTGCCGCTGGGACCGTCCGGCCTCCCCGACCTGGAGCGGGCACTCACTCTGGTGCGGGGCCGGCCGTTCGGCGGCAGGCCCATGCCGTGGGCCGAGCCCTACCAGCAGGAAATGATCACGCGCATCGTCGACGTGGCACACACCATCGCCACCCACCGCACGCCTGCCGGACCGCAGCACGATCTCAACGCGGCCCGCCAGGCCGTCGCGACCGGCCTCGACGTCGACAACACGGCCGAGCTGCTGTACCGGGACTGGCTCCGGATCGAGCACTCGGCCGGGAACCGGCAAGGCCTTCACACCGCCATCGCGCGTGTCCAGCAGGTGAACCGGGCGTTGGGCTGCTCACTGGAATTGGAGACGGAGCAGCTCATCAACGACCTGATGGGCACACCGCGCTCCTACGGGACGCAGCTCTGATGACCACGCCCCCTGCGATACGGCCCTCCTCGTCACCGGTCCACAAACCCCCACCAGGCCCTCCTGCAGGGCGTGGTCCGCACCGTGCCCCTGCCGCCTTCAGCCGTACCCAGCGGGTGCTCATCGGCGTGGTCGTCTCCGGTGCGGTGGTCATCGCCGGTATCGGCTTCGCCGGTTCGTACGCCGCGGTACGCGAACTCGCCCTGAAGAAGGGCTTCGGTAACTTCGCGTACGTCTTCCCGGTCGGTATCGACGCGGGTATCTGCGTCCTGCTCGCCCTGGACCTGCTCCTGACCTGGATCAGGATTCCCTTCCCGCTGCTGCGCCAGACGGCGTGGCTGCTGACGGTCGCGACGATCGCGTTCAACGGCGCCGCCGCCTGGCCCGACCCGCTCGGTGTCGGTATGCACGCGGTGATCCCGATCCTGTTCGTGGTCTCCGTCGAGGCGGCCCGGCACGCGATCGGCCGGATCGCCGACATCACCGCCGACAAGCACATGGAGGGCGTCCGCCTCACCCGCTGGCTGCTCTCCCCCCTCCCGACGTTCCTCCTCTGGCGCCGGATGAAGCTGTGGGAGCTGCGCTCCTACGAGCAGGTCATCAAGCTGGAGCAGGATCGTCTCGTCTACCAGGCCCGCCTCCACTCCCGCTTCGGCCGCGCGTGGCGCCGCAAGGCCCCGGTGGAGTCCCTCATGCCCCTGCGGCTGGCCCGCTACGGCGTCCCGCTCGCGGAGACCGCCCCCTCGGGTCTGGCAGCGGCGGGCATCGAACCCGAACCCCCGCCACCCGCGCCACAGTTGGAGGCCATTCCCCCCAACAGCCCGGCCCCGGTCGGCCCCGCCTCGGACAGGTCCGTCACTCAGACAACCCGAACAGAGGCGACAGCGCTGCGAAGAGAACAAGTTCCTGGCCCCGATCTTGAGAACAACGAGCCCCCCGAACAGCCGGAACACGTTCCGCACCCTGGGCCGGAGGACGAGGACAACTCGCCTCCCCAACAGCTCCAGCACGTCCAGCAATCCGGACCGGACGCGAGTTCGTGGTTCAACGGCACGCTGCAAGAGGCCGCCTACCAGGGCGGCTACCCGCCCTGGTACAGCCTGGAGCAGTACGCACGCGGGCATGAAGAGCAAAAACGGGAGCGGAATGAACCGCCTGCCCTGCACACCACTCCGGATGAAACGGCTTCCAGCTCCAGTCCCCCAGCCCGCATGACCTCAGAGGCACTGCACCCCGGTCACTCCGCAGACGCCGTGTCTCCCCCGCGAAATGCGCAGGCTCCACGTTCCGGCCAGGATAGAAAACCCAACACGGCGTCTCTGCCCGGCGAGTTGACGCCCGGCCAAACGACGGCGCCCCCACGGAGCAGCCTCAGTCCTGTCGACCGCTACTACCTGGCCTGGCAGGACCTCCAGCAACAGCACAAGACAGAGCCAGACGCGACCGAGCTGTCGGCGTATCTCGCCAGTCAGGGGATCCTGGACCGCGAAAACCAGCCCCTCAGAGCAAAGACACTGGCCCGCTACTTCCTTCAGTTCCGGATCTACACCATCTGGGCCCAGCACCGAGCCATCGATGACCATCCAGCCCCCGACCGCGTCGCCAAGGACCTTGCACAGCACGGCATTACGGCGCAGTACAACCAGCCCATCCACACACGCGACCTCGAAAAGCACCACAGCAACTTCGAGCGCCGCTGGCAAACCCTCCACCGTCAAAGAACGTTCTGATCCAGGCAAGCCACCACACCCCCAACGCCGTTGGCAGCAACATCGCCCCGATCGTGTCCAGCGGCCCTCTGCAGCAGCGTCTGGCACACCCCACCGGCCAGGCAAGATACCGAAAGCGGAGATGCCACACCGCAGCGGGCCAGGGATCGTAGCGAGGAGGGCTCGGTCAGCCGCCAGCCAGCCGCCAGCCGGAAGGAGTTGACGACAAGTACGGCGAGGGAGGTCAGGAGTACGTCGGCGATGCGGGTGCATCTGGCGAGGGCCCACAGTTCGTGTAGGACGAGGTCGGTGCCTTCCGCGCCTGCTGTGGCAGTGTGCCGCCTTCAAACACCGTCGGCGTGGAGGAACCTCCGGAGCTGGACGGCCCAGACGATGCGAGCAGTCGAGTACCAAATCCGTCTGGTCCAGGCCCCATTCCCGGGTAATCGTCAAGACCTGTGGATGGGGTGGGTTGTCATCTCGCATTGCGCCGCGGTCGCGCTGAGGGGAAGCTTCGTCACTCCGCAGGCCGTGGCCGCCTCAGGCAAAGTCTGCTGCGGTGATGCCATCGGGATGTCCGGTCGGCCACTCCACCAACTCGATCCGGTAGCCGTCCGGGTCCGTGAGCCACGACGTTTTCGGGCCGTGAGGGCCGCCCGGGTACTGAAGGGGGTCGGGCGTCAGACCGGCTTCGGCCAGCGTCCCCAAGGCCGTGGCAAGCCCCTCCACCTGGATCGCGAGTTGATCGAAACCGTTGCCCACGTCGACCGGCCCCTCGCCGGGGCGGTGGACCAGTTCGAGCAAGGCCGCCGGTTTGTCGGGGAACTTGAGGATCACGAGGCGAGCCCCGTCGCCGCCTTCGACCCTGCCCAGTTCGGCGTAGCCCAAGACGGTGCAGAAACGGAGCGAGCGGTCCAGGTCGGTGACCCGGGAGGAGACAAAGAGCGTCTTCACGCGGCCTCCTTGGGTCGACGCACCCGGTAGCGGAGATGCGTAGCGTCTCGATCCTCGAGCCGTTGGACGAGGGCGAGTTCGATGTGATCGCTCCCCAGGTACTCGAACAGCCGTCGACCGTCCCTGAGGAGGACCGGAACCAGGTGGATCTCCATCTCGTCCACCTGCCCGGCTCGCAGAAGTGCTTGAGCCGCCCCCGCCCCATGGACCATGACCGGCCGGTCCCCTGCGGCTGCGCGATCCTGACGTGCGCAGTCCCTGACATCGGTGACGAAACGTGCGCGGCCGGGCGGCACATCCCCGTCATCCACATGGTGGGTGAGTACGAAGATCGGCACCCCGTCGTGGTGGTCGCGCCCTGCCGGCGCCCGGCACGTTCGAAGGTCCGACGGCCGGAGATCACCGTGCCGGTCGCCAGCGCCTCGCGGTAGACCTGGCCGCTCGGGCCGTCGGACTCCCGGTCGTCGAGCCAGTTGAAGAGCCGTCCACCGTCGCGTCCGAGCTCCTGCCCTGGTCGATCGTCCGGGCCGGCGACATAGCCGTCCGACGGATCGAGGACCTGCCACACCCGATTCGCTGTCGCCGCGTGCTCGCCCCCTGCCGCGACACCTTCCACGCGGTCGTACCGCACGGGAACGGGCGCCGAAATCGACGTGAGGAGCCGATACCAGCTGACCGTGTCGTCCAGCCACTCCCGCCCGAGAACATGCTGCGCGGTGACCTGGCCATGTCCGGACAGGACAGGACAGCTCCCGGTCCCTCGTAGACCGACTCCGCCGGCACAGACCCCAGGAGGCCGGTCGAAAGGTCGAGTTGTCGAGTTGAGGAGTTCCCGTTGGGCGGGTGATCCGTACCGTGTCCACCAGCAGCGTCGACTCCAGCTTCTCCCGCTCCGCCTCGGTATCGATCGGCGTGCTCACGAAGGGCTGCCCGACGTGCTGGACTGGGTGTTCTGATCCAGGAACGTCGTGCGGACCACGGCCAGAGTGGAGGTCTGCCCGACATCGAGCACCCGCCACGTGCGGCCGATCGCTGCCGGGTCGGCCGCACTGACGACACTCACCGTGTCCTCGCGTGAAGCCACCGGGGCGTCCAGAGGCGTGATCAGCTTGCACTTCGACGTGGAGTCGTCGACGTACGCCTGCCCTTCCAGGTGTCTGACTCCCAGTTGGTGACGATGAGGTTGGTGAACAGGATCTGCTTCCTCCGGGTGGCGGTCGTTGGCGTCTGCGGCGGCTCCCAGCACGGAAGGAGCGAAGGGTCGCCGAGCGCCAGGATGATCAGCTCTCGATGAGCATCCCGCCGCGCGGCTTCATGGGCTATCTGTGTCTGGCGAGCCTGATACCACAACGAGGCCGTCACTCCGGCCAGTGCAGCTGCGGAGAAGAGCACGGACAGCGCACCGTAGGTCTGGCTGACGTTGCTCAGCCGCGCCCAGTCCAGATCGTCTGGGGCAAGCACGTTCAGAATGAATGGGGTCCCGAGGATGAGTACCAAGGCGAACAGGGCGCTGGAAGCGACAACAAGTGCCCGACTGTTCCGAGATGACCTTGCCTGCAGACTGAACATGTTTCCCCCATCGTGAGTCGCCGCCCGATCTGAACAGGGTGGCAACTGGCAGGCAGCCGATCAATGGAGGCGGCGTTGCCCAGACCTCGATGACACGCCCTCAAGATTCGTTGTCACGGGACACCCGCTGGCTAGACATCACAGCTGCGCCGTACGAGACGAGCCGTATCCGGGAGACACCCACGATGGCCAAGAAGCGACCTTAGACGAGACAGGCTGCCGCGTGAGCCGAGCTGGTGCAGCGGCCCTTCGAGGGGCTGCCCGGCGAGGGCGATTGGGTGGCGCTGCGCGAGCTGGTGTCCGCCGCCACGGTCGCGCTGCCGCTGAAGGGCGGCCTCCCTGAGGGCGTCCCGTCGGTCACGCTCGCCACGGGGCTGCCCATGGCCTGGCCGGCTGTCCGGTCTCAGTGAAGGTGGCGAACGCTTCGCTCAACATTGCGAGTGCTCAGGGGTGAGGTCGCGCGGCGCGGCCGATCCGAGGGCTACTGGACGCTAGGGTCCTGGGACGTGACGGAGACGAGAGAACGAGGCTGTTTCTGCGGGTGCGGCAAAGGCGCAGAGATGGGCAGGTGGTTCGTTCAGGGCCACGACGTCACCGCAGCCGCTGCCCTGCGAGCGGTGGAGCAACTGCGCCTGCCACGCCATCTGGTCTCGCTGGGGTTCGGCCCGGAATGCTCGGTGGTCGAGGCGGCCGTCCGGGAGGCGGGCTGGGTGCGCTGTGCCTGGTGCGCGCACGTCGGGCCATCGGCCAACCACGCCTGCACCGCCGACGCCCCGGCTGGCGACCAGTCACCCACCTCACCCGAACCTGGGCTGGATCAGGAGCAGGAACTCGCGCCACCGGCCCCCGCCGCGACGTCGCTGGCCGAGTACGGGGCCGCCCAGGGCCTATGGCTGCCGGGGGCGGACAACCCGTCGTGGGAGGCGGTGCCGCTGCATCTGCGGCAGCAACTGCGGGGCCCGGCGAGCGAGCTCGTGTCGCCGGTGCAAGGGCCGCTGGCGGCGCGGGAGAACCGAAGTCTGCTGAGCGCGGTACGGGCGGCCAGCCGGATGCGGATGACCGGCGCGCATTGGCTGCTGCTGCTGACTGCCGAGCGGGAGTCGTTCGGCAGCCCGCGCAGCCAGCGTGCCCAGAGGCTGTACGCAGTGCTGGAGCAGGTGGCGGCTCAGCACGCGGCGCCCGCCGCAAATGAGGGCGCCGGCCCGCAGGTTCGCCATGTTGAGCGAACCGTTCGCCACCTTCACTGAGACCGGAAACCGGCCCTGCGCCGCGACGACGGCTCGGTGCTGCTCGGCCTGCAGAACGACACGGCGTCCGGCGACATCAGCCGCGACCTCGCCGACACCCTCCAGCGCGCGCTGGCCGCGGAACCGGGCACTCCGGTGCAGGCCCGCCGCGCCCCGGCCGACGGTCCGCGACTGCAGGAACTGCTCGACCCGGAAGGCGCGTTGAAGCCAGTTGTGCAC
>NZ_JAWOAI010000083.1:0-25025 GCF_033194735.1 Streptomyces sp. W16 | reverse complement strand
CGCCCGGCGCCGCAACCGAGACTCGCGACTCGCAGTCCTCGGCCCCGGCGCCCGCTGCCGCACCCGAGGGCTCCGCCTGGCAGCCCCCGCCCGGATACGGCCGGACGCCGACCCTGCCGGAAGTGGCCGCGGGCTCGGAGGAGGAGGGCGTCGAGGAAGCCGACAGCCCGGACGGCGGCGGAGTATGACCACACTCGACCCCGCTCCTCCGCTGACGCCCACTCCCGCACCCCCACCGCTCCCCCACCCCGACACCAACACCAACACCACCGACCTCGTCCCCCTCTGCGAGCGGCTGCTCGCAGAGCTGCGTGGCGAAGTCGCCCGGGCCGATGGCAAGGCGTCCGTGTTGGTCGGGGCTCTTGGGATGACCGGGGGTGTGTTCAGCGGGTTGTTGGCGGGGCGGGGGTGGACCCCGGACGAGCTCTCGGCCATGGGCACCGTGCTGTGGTGGGCCGCGCTCACCGCGCTGGGGCTCTCACTGTTCGCCCTGCTGCTGGCCGTGCTGCCCCGCTACCGCTCCGAGCAGTGGACGCCCGGCCGGCCCCTCTCCTACTTCGGTGACATCCAACAGGCCGTCCGTCAGGGCCAGTTGGAGACCGCGCTCGGCGACACCCGGCGTGACCCCACGACCGGGCTGACCACGGCCCTCGCCGAGCTGAGCCAGATCGTCGCACGCAAACACCAGTGGATCCGTACCGGCCTGATCACCTTCTGCACCGGCACGGTACTGCTGCCCGCCTCACTGCTGATCGGCTGACCGCCGCACCGGCACCCGTCCCCGCCCTCGAAGGAAGCAAGCACCATGAGCCAACCACCACCGGGATACCCCGAGTACCCCGAGTACCCGGAATACCCCGAGCAGTCGGCGCAGGCACCTCAGCCGCAGGTACCCCCGCAGTACCCCACCCAGGCCGCCCAGCCACCCGTACCCCCGCAGTACCCCCAGCAGCAGCCGTCCTCACCCGCGTATCCACAGACCCCGTACACCTACCCGCAGGCCCCTCAGGCCCCGCAGCCCTACCCGCAGGCCGCCGCGCCGATACCCCCTCAGTACCCGCAGACTCCCCCGGCTCCGGCAGCGGCCCCGGCCGCCCCGCCCGCGCCCTCCGAGGACCCGGACCACCCGAACCACATCAACACCGATGCCCGCCGCGTCCACATCTCCAACCAGCAGCGCCACACGGACGCCACCGCGGTCGGCAACCTGCTGCTCTATCTGCCGAACTTCCTGTGCAGCCTCTGCGTCGTCGGCCTGTTCTCCGCCTTCTTCGGCAACCTCGCGTTCCTGGTGATCCTGCTCTGGCTGGCCAGCGGCGCACTCGTGTTCCACCGCCCCACCGAAAGCGCCCTCGCGCGCCGTTTGCTCCATCTGCGCTACCCCACTCCACAAGAACGAGCCAAAATCGAACCGGTCTGGCGGGAGGTCACGGCCCGCGCCGGCGTCGAAGGCCGTAACTACGAGCTGTGGGTCGAGGACAGCGACGGCCTCAACGCGGTCGCCGCGGCCGGCCACATCGTCGGCGTCACCCGGTTCGCCCTGAACCAGTTGCCCAACGGCGAGCTGGCGGCCGTCATGGCGCACGAACTCGGCCACCACGTCGGCGGCCACGCCTGGTCCGGGCTGCTCGGCTACTGGTACGCGATGCCCGGCCGGATGGCCTGGCGGATGCTGAAGGCGTTCTCCGTCGTCGCCTTCCACGTCTCGCGCGCCTTCGGCTGCTTCGGCGTCGCCTTCGTCGTGATGATCATCGGTGGTCTCGCGTTCGCCACGATCAGCACCCTCTACGGGCTGCCCCTGCTGATCCTGTGCGTGCCGTACGCGCTCGCCGCCGTCGGCCGGCGCGCGGAACTGCGCGCCGACGAACACGCCGCCGCCCTCGGTTTCGCCCCGATGCTGGCGTCCGTGCTCGACAAGCTCCACCAGGGGGAGCAGCGCGAACAGGCCGTGCAGACCGCGAAGAACGGCGGTGTGCCGGTCGAGGAGAGCGCGCTGAGCAAGCTGCTCTCCTCCCACCCGGACTACCACACCCGGCTGCACCACCTTGAGCAGTACCTCCAGCCGCAGCGGCCGTACTGAGCACGGCAGGACGGCATGACCAAGGGCGGCCACCCCGTACGAAACGGGATGGCCGCCCTTAGTACTTCAGAGCCAACTACTACTGGTTGTACGGACCGTAGTCGTAGTCCTCCAGCGGGACGGCCTGGCCGGAGCCGGTGCCGAACGGCGAGTAGTCGATGTCGTCGTAGCCGACGGCCGAGTACATCGCGGCCTTGGCTTCCTCGGTCGGCTCGACCCGGATGTTGCGGTAGCGGGACAGGCCCGTACCGGCCGGGATGAGCTTACCGATGATGACGTTCTCCTTGAGGCCGATCAGGGAGTCGGACTTGGCGTTGATCGCCGCGTCCGTCAGCACCCTGGTCGTCTCCTGGAAGGACGCCGCCGACAGCCAGGACTCCGTGGCCAGCGAGGCCTTGGTGATACCCATGAGCTGCGGACGACCGGAGGCCGGGTGACCGCCCTCCTGGACCACACGACGGTTCTCCTGCTCGAAGCGCGAACGCTCGACCAGCTCGCCGGGCAGCAGCTCGGCGTCGCCGGACTCGATGATCGTCACACGGCGGAGCATCTGCCGGATGATGATCTCGATGTGCTTGTCGTGGATCGACACACCCTGCGAGTTGTAGACCTTCTGGACCTCGCCGACCAGGTGGACCTGGACGGCACGCTGACCCAGAATGCGCAGCACGTCGTGCGGGTTGGTGGCACCCACGGTGAGCTTCTGGCCCACCTCGACGTGCTCGCCCTCGCTGACCAGGAGACGGGCACGCTTCGAGATCGGGAACGCCGTCTCGTCGCTGCCGTCGTCCGGGGTGACGACGAGCTTCTTGGTCTTCTCGGTCTCCTCGATCCGCACGCGGCCCTGGGCCTCGGAGATCGGGGCGACACCCTTCGGCGTACGAGCCTCGAAGAGCTCGACGACACGGGGCAGACCCTGGGTGATGTCGTCACCGGCCACACCACCGGTGTGGAAGGTACGCATCGTCAGCTGCGTGCCGGGCTCACCGATGGACTGGGCGGCGATGATGCCGACCGCCTCACCGATGTCGACCAGCTTGCCGGTGGCCAGTGAGCGGCCGTAGCACATGGCGCAGGTGCCGACGGCGGACTCGCAGGTCAGGACCGAGCGGGTCTTGACCGTCTCGATGCCGTGCTTGACCAGCTCGTCGATGAGGACGTCGCCGAGGTCGGTGTTGGCCGGGGCCAGCACCTTGCCGTCGACGGTGATGTCCTCGGCCAGCGCACGGGCGTACACGCTGGTCTCGACGTTCTCGGCCTTGCGCAGGACACCGTCCGCGCCGCGCTCCGCGATGTGCAGCTTGAGGCCGCGGTCGGTGCCGCAGTCCTCCTCGCGGATGATGACGTCCTGGGAGACGTCGACGAGACGACGGGTGAGGTAACCCGAGTCGGCGGTACGCAGAGCCGTGTCCGCCAGACCCTTTCGAGCACCGTGGGTCGAGATGAAGTACTCCAGCACCGACAGGCCCTCACGGAAGGAGGCCTTGATCGGACGCGGGATCGTCTCGTTCTTGGCGTTCGACACCAGACCACGCATACCGGCGATCTGACGCATCTGCATCATGTTTCCTCGGGCACCCGAGTCAACCATCATGAAGATGGGGTTCGTCTTGGGGAAGTTCTCGTTCATCGCCTCGGCGACCTCGTTGGTCGCCTGGGTCCAGATCTGGATGAGCTCCTGCGTGCGCTCTTCCTTGGTGATCAGACCGCGCTCGTACTGCTTCTGGACCTTCTCGTCCTTGGCCTCGTAGCCGGCGACGATCGCCTTCTTCGCCTCGGGCACGACGACGTCGGAGATGGCCACGGTGACACCGGAACGGGTCGCCCAGAAGAAGCCGGCCGCCTTCAGGTTGTCGAGCGTCGCCGCCACGATGACCTTGGGGTAGCGCTCTGCCAGGTCGTTGACGATCTCGGAGAGCTGCTTCTTGCCCACCGAGTAGTCGACGAACGGGTAGTCCTCAGGCAGCAGCTCGTTGAAGAGCGCGCGGCCCAGGGTCGTCTTCAGGCGGAAGGTGTCACCCTGCTGCCACTCCGGCTCGCCCTCCTCGCGGACCGGCGGCACCCAGCCACGCGGCGGGATGGTGCCCACCGGGAAGCGGATGTCCACGGCCGACTGGAGCGCCAGCTCGCCGCCGTCGAACGCCATCGTCGCCTCGGCCGTGGAGCCGAACGCGCGGCCCTCGCCCTTGACGTCGCGGAGTTCGCCGTCGGTGGTGAGGAAGAACAGACCGAGGACCATGTCCTGGGTCGGCATCGTCACCGGACGGCCGTCGGCGGGCTTCAGGATGTTGTTCGAGGACAGCATCAGGATGCGGGCCTCGGCCTGCGCCTCCGCGGAGAGCGGCAGGTGTACGGCCATCTGGTCACCGTCGAAGTCCGCGTTGAACGCGGTGCAGACGAGCGGGTGGATCTGGATGGCCTTGCCCTCGACCAGCTGCGGCTCGAAGGCCTGGATGCCGAGGCGGTGCAGCGTGGGCGCACGGTTCAGCAGAACCGGGTGCTCAGCGATGACCTCTTCGAGGACGTCGTAGACGACCGTGCGACCGCGCTCGACCATCCGCTTGGCGCTCTTGATGTTCTGCGCGTGGTTCAGGTCGACCAGGCGCTTCATCACGAACGGCTTGAAGAGCTCCAGCGCCATGGCCTTCGGCAGACCGCACTGGTGCAGCTTCAGCTGCGGACCGACGACGATCACGGAACGCGCGGAGTAGTCCACACGCTTGCCGAGCAGGTTCTGACGGAAGCGACCCTGCTTGCCCTTGAGCATGTCGGACAGCGACTTCAGCGGACGGTTGCCGGGGCCCGTCACCGGGCGGCCACGACGGCCGTTGTCGAAGAGCGCGTCGACGGCCTCCTGGAGCATGCGCTTCTCGTTGTTCACGATGATCTCGGGGGCACCGAGGTCGAGAAGCCGCTTCAGGCGGTTGTTGCGGTTGATCACACGGCGGTACAGGTCATTCAGGTCGGAGGTCGCGAAGCGGCCACCGTCCAGCTGCACCATCGGGCGAAGGTCCGGCGGGATGACCGGGACGCAGTCGAGGACCATGCCCTTGGGGCTGTTGGAGGTCTGCAGGAACGCAGACACGACCTTCAGCCGCTTCAGAGCGCGGGTCTTCTTCTGGCCCTTGCCGGTGCGGATGATCTCGCGAAGCCGCTCGGCCTCTTCATCCAGGTCGAAGGACTCCAGGCGCTTCTGCAGCGCCGCGGCACCCATCGAACCGTCGAAGTACGTGCCGAAGCGGTCACGCAGCTCGCGGTAGAGGAGCTCGTCGCCCTCCAGGTCCTGGACCTTGAGGTTCTTGAACCGGGTCCACACCTCGTCCAGGCGGTCGATCTCGCGCTGCGCACGGTCGCGCAGCTGCTTCATCTCCCGCTCGGCACCTTCGCGCACCTTGCGGCGCACGTCGGCCTTGGCGCCCTCGGCCTCAAGCTCGGCCAGGTCGGTCTCAAGCTTCTTGGCGCGGGCTTCGAGGTCGGAGTCACGCCGGTTCTCGACCTGCTGACGCTCCACGGAGACGTGCGCCTCAAGCGAGGGCAGGTCACGCGTACGGCGCTCTTCGTCGACGAACGTGATCATGTACGCCGCGAAGTAGATGACCTTTTCGAGGTCCTTCGGGGCGAGGTCGAGCAGGTATCCCAGACGCGACGGGACACCCTTGAAGTACCAGATGTGGGTGACGGGCGCGGCCAGTTCGATGTGGCCCATCCGCTCACGACGCACCTTGGCGCGGGTCACCTCGACGCCGCAGCGCTCACAGATGATGCCCTTGAAGCGAACGCGCTTGTACTTGCCGCAGTAGCACTCCCAGTCCCGGGTCGGACCGAAGATCTTCTCGCAGAAGAGTCCGTCCTTTTCGGGCTTGAGCGTGCGGTAGTTGATGGTCTCGGGCTTCTTGACCTCGCCGTGGCTCCACTGACGGATGTCGTCAGCGGTTGCCAGACCGATCCGGAGCTCATCGAAGAAGTTGACGTCGAGCACTATGCGTCAATCCCTCTCAGGGTTGTAAGTCATGGGGTCTGATACGGGGGTCCTGGGGCCGGAGGCCTTCATGACGAAGGCCTCCGAACTCCCGTCAGACCTCTTCGACGCTGCTCGGCTCACGCCGGGACAGGTCGATGCCAAGCTCCTCCGCAGCGCGGAAGACATCCTCGTCGGTGTCACGCATCTCGATGGACATACCGTCACTGGACAGCACCTCCACGTTCAGGCAGAGCGACTGCATCTCCTTGATGAGCACCTTGAAGGACTCGGGGATGCCGGGCTCGGGGATGTTCTCGCCCTTGACGATGGCCTCGTAGACCTTCACGCGGCCGGTGACGTCGTCGGACTTGATGGTGAGCAGCTCCTGGAGGGCGTAAGCGGCGCCATAAGCCTCAAGCGCCCACACCTCCATCTCGCCGAAGCGCTGACCACCGAACTGCGCCTTACCACCCAGCGGCTGCTGGGTGATCATCGAGTACGGACCGGTCGAACGGGCGTGCAGCTTGTCGTCGACCAGGTGGTGCAGCTTCAGGATGTACATGTAGCCGATCGAGACCGGCTCCGGGAACGGCTCGCCGGAGCGGCCGTCGAACAGGTTGGCCTTTCCGGAGGCCTGGACCAGGCGGTCGCCGTCACGGTTCGGGATCGTGGCCTCGAAGAGACCGGAGATCTCGTCCTCGCGGGCACCGTCGAAGACCGGGGTCGCGACGTTGGTACCCGGAGCGACCTGGTCGGCGCCGATGACCTGCAGGCGCTTCGCCCAGTCCTCGCTGAAGCCGGAGACGTCCCAGCCGCGGCTGGCGAGCCAGCCGAGGTGGATCTCCAGGACCTGTCCCGGGTTCATTCGGGACGGGACACCCAGCGGGTTCAGGATGATGTCGACCGGGGTGCCGTCCTCAAGGAACGGCATGTCCTCGATCGGCAGAATCTTCGAGATGACACCCTTGTTGCCGTGACGGCCGGCCAGCTTGTCGCCGTCGGTGATCTTGCGCTTCTGCGCAACATACACCCGGACCAACTGGTTGACGCCGGGCGGCAGTTCGTCGCCCTCCTCGCGGTCGAAGACGCGAACGCCGATGACCTTGCCGATCTCGCCGTGCGGCACCTTCAGCGAGGTGTCGCGCACTTCGCGCGCCTTCTCACCGAAGATCGCGCGGAGCAGGCGCTCCTCGGGGGTCAGCTCGGTCTCACCCTTGGGCGTGACCTTGCCGACGAGGATGTCACCGGCGACGACCTCGGCACCGATACGGATGATGCCGCGCTCGTCGAGGTCGGCGAGGACCTCCTCGGAGACGTTCGGGATGTCCCGGGTGATCTCCTCGGGGCCGAGCTTGGTGTCACGGGCGTCGACCTCGTGCTCCTCGATGTGGATCGAGGAGAGGACGTCGTCCTGCACGAGGCGCTGCGACAGGATGATCGCGTCCTCGTAGTTGTGACCCTCCCACGGCATGAACGCCACGAGCAGGTTCTTGCCGAGCGCCATCTCGCCGTTCTCGGTCGCCGGACCGTCCGCCAGCACCTGGTTGGCGATGACCCGGGAACCCTCGTCCACGACAACCTTCTGGTTGACGGACGTGCCCTGGTTGGAGCGGGAGAACTTGGCGAGGCGGTACGTGGTGTACGTGCCGTCGTCGTTGGCGGTGGTGATGTAGTCCGCGGAGACCTCCTGGACCACACCGTCCTTCTCCGACTTCAGGACGTCACCGGCGTCGACCGCGCAGCGGTACTCCATGCCGGTGCCGACCAGCGGCGCCTCGGACTTGATCAGCGGAACAGCCTGACGCATCATGTTCGCGCCCATGAGGGCACGGTTGGCGTCGTCGTGCTCCAGGAACGGGATCATCGCGGTCGCGACCGACACCATCTGGCGCGGGGAGACGTCCATGTAGTCGACGTCGTCACCGGGGACGTAATCGACCTCGCCGCCGCGGATGCGGACCAGGACGCGGGACTCCTCGAAGCGGAACTCGTCGCTCAGCGGCGCGTTGGCCTGCGCGATGACGAATCGGTCCTCTTCGTCGGCCGTCAGGTAGTCGACCTCGTCGGTGACGACACCGTCGGTGACCCGGCGGTACGGCGTCTCGACGAAACCGAACGCGTTGACGCGGCCGTAGGAGGCGAGCGAGCCGATCAGGCCGATGTTCGGGCCTTCAGGGGTCTCGATCGGGCACATGCGGCCGTAGTGCGAGGGGTGCACGTCACGGACCTCGAAGCCGGCCCGCTCACGGGAGAGACCACCCGGGCCAAGCGCCGACAGACGGCGCTTGTGGGTGAGACCCGACAGCGGGTTGTTCTGGTCCATGAACTGCGAGAGCTGGCTGGTGCCGAAGAACTCCTTGATGGAGGCGACGACCGGCCGGATGTTGATCAGGGTCTGCGGCGTGATCGCCTCGACGTCCTGGGTCGTCATCCGCTCGCGGACGACTCGCTCCATACGCGCCAGGCCCGTACGGACCTGGTTCTGGATGAGCTCGCCGACGTTGCGCAGACGACGGTTGCCGAAGTGGTCGATGTCGTCGGTCTCGACGACGATCGAGGCGCCGTTGTCACCGACGGTCTCGGTCTCGCCGGCGTGCAGCTTCACCAGGTACTTGATCGACGAAATGATGTCCTCGACGGTCAGCACACCGGCGTCCAGCGGGGCTTCGCTGCCCAGCTTCTTGTTGACCTTGTAACGGCCGACCTTGGCGAGGTCGTAGCGCTTCGGGTTGAAGTAGAGGTTCTCAAGAAGCGTCTGCGCGGCCTCGCGGGTCGGGGGCTCGCCCGGACGCAGCTTGCGGTAGATGTCGAGAAGCGCGTCGTCCTGGCCCTGGGTGTGGTCCTTCTCCAGGGTGGCGCGCATGGACTCGTACTCGCCGAACTCCTCCAGGATCTGCTCGGTCGTCCAACCGAGAGCCTTGAGCAGGACGGTGACGGACTGCTTGCGCTTGCGGTCGATGCGGACACCGACCATGTCGCGCTTGTCGATCTCCATCTCCAGCCAGGCACCCCGGGACGGGATGACCTTGGTCGAGAAGATGTCCTTGTCGGACGTCTTGTCGATGGAGGAGTCGAAGTAGACACCCGGCGAGCGGACCAGCTGCGACACGACGACACGCTCGGTGCCGTTGATGACGAAGGTGCCCTTGTTGGTCATGAGCGGGAAGTCGCCCATGAAGACCGTCTGGGACTTGATCTCGCCGGTCTCGTTGTTGGTGAACTCAGCGGTTACGAAGAGCGGGGCGGCGTACGTGAAGTCGCGCTCCTTGCACTCGTCGATGCTGTTCTTGGGAGGTTCGAAACGGTGGTCGCGGAAGGTCAGCGACATCGACCCGGAGAAGTCCTCGATCGGAGAGATCTCCTCGAAGATCTCCTCCAGACCGGACTTCGTGGGGACGTCCTGACCCGACTCCAGAGCCGCCTCGACCCGACTCTGCCAGGCGGAGTTGCCGAGCAGCCAGTCGAAGCTCTCGGTCTGCAACGCGAGCAGGTTGGGAACCTCGAGGGGCTCCTTGATCTTTGCAAAGGAGATGCGCAGCGGGGCGGTGCTGGCGCCGTTGTTCATATTCGCGGTCGAGGCAGTGCGCGAGGCGGCCAAGAGGGGGTCCTTCCGAGGGCTCGGACTCACTACGCGCGTACCGGCCCCTCTCAGGCGCAAGGAGACATGGACTTCCTGAGACGGCCCGGAAAGGCCAGGTCAGAGATGGTCCGGTCATCGATGCTCAAGTGAGGGCATGCCCCTGGTGACGGGCAGGGAGCAGCTAACAGGCAGCGCAAAGGGTCAGTGTAGCCACTTGGCGCACTGATGTCCAGCCCCGCTTTTTTGAGACCCTCGTCGTGCTCAACACCCTCGGCAAGCTCACGTCCTCAACGCGTTGATACTGCCCTCTTCGCCACCGATCCATGCCTCGGATTCGGATCCTTGTGACGACGCGTCCTGAGAATTGCGCGCTGCGTGCGGTTCGTCAAGGCCTCCATGGCCCACACCACATACCACCAGGGATCCTTGGAGGCACGAAGAAGATCACCATACTCCGCCAACCCCTGATCGCAAGGCTGCCGCTCACCCGACCCAGGAACGCCGAAAAGCGACCACCCAGATGGATGATCGCTCTTCGGTGCCCAGGCGTTACAAGGTCCTTGGGACCTCGTCCACGGCCTGGACGGTGTTACTTGACCTCGACGGAGGCGCCGGCGGCCTTGAGGGACTCGGCGGCCTTCTCGGCGACGTCCTTGGCGACCTTCTCGACGACGGGCTTGGGGGCGCCGTCCACGAGGTCCTTGGCCTCCTTGAGACCCAGCGAGGTCAGCTCACGCACGACCTTGATGACCTGGATCTTCTTCTCGCCGGCGCCGGTGAGGATGACGTCGAACTCGTCCTGCTCGGCCTCGGCCTCGACAGCGGCGGCCGGACCGGCCGGACCGGCAACGGCGACCGCGGCGGCGGCGGTGACGTCGAACTTCTCCTCGAACGCCTTCACGAACTCGGAAAGCTGGATGAGGGTCATGGTCTCGAACTCGGCGAGCAGTTCGTCCTGGGTGAGAGCCACGATGGCTTCCTTCCACTAATTTCGGCTGGTGCCGGTGTGTACATGTCTGGCGGGCGTACGTTCGGCCCGCTACGACCGTTGCCTTGGGCGGGCTGCCTCAGGCGGCGGTCATGCTGCGAGCCGAATTACTCGGCACCGCCCTGCTCTTCTTGCTTGGCGCGAAGGGCGTCCACCGTGCGGACGAGCTTCGACGGAAGCGCCTGGAAGAGCTGCGCAGCCTGAGTCTGCTTGCCCTTGAAGGCACCCGCCAGCTTGGAGAGCAGAACCTCGCGGGACTCAAGGTCCGCGAGCTTCTTGATCTCGTCGGCGGACAGCGCCTTGCCGTCAAGGACACCGCCCTTGATGACGAGGTTCGGGTTGTCCTTGGCGAAGTCACGAAGACCCTTCGCCGACTCCACCGGGTCACCGGTGATGAAGGCGACCGCCGTCGGACCGTTGAACAGGTCGTCGAGCGTAGAGATCCCGGCCTCGTTGGCCGCAATCTTGGTCAGCGTGTTCTTCACCACGGCGTACTGGGCGTTCTCACCGAGCGAACGACGCAGCGTCTTGAGCTGCGCCACGGTGAGACCCCGGTACTCGGTCAGCACGGCGGCGTTCGAGTCGCGGAACTGGTCCGCGAGCTCGGCTACCGCGGCAGCCTTGTCGGGCCTTGCCATAGAGCGTCGGCCTCCTTCCGGGTGATGAGGACCGCTCAGAAGGGGCTGGGACAGAGAAAACGCCCCGGCGCAGGCGCACGGGGCGTAGCTCGACCGGAAACAGCATTCCCGGGAGCACATCCAGTTCACCTGCGCGGGTCGTCCACTGTTCAGCGGATCCTTCGGTCACCACACCCTTTGACAGGCACGGCAACGACCAGCGGTCTTTGGCTTCTCCGGAAGAGTACGGGACCCACACACGCCCAAGCAAATCCGCCCGTACGGCTCAGCCCTGGGCGTCCTTCATCAGCTGGGCGAGGTCGGTGGTGTCCTTCGCCGGCGGGACGGTGACCGTCATGTCGAGCGGGCCCTTGTCGGCCTCGCCGCGCATCCGGAACCGCTTGGTGTGGTGGTCGCCGTCGACCCACATGTCCATGGTGAGCGCGTCGACGCCCATCTTCTCGTACTGCTCGACGCTCTTCGCGCGCCGCTCCCGGGCGGCCTTGTCCCCGCTCTCGGCCGCGGCGGCCTTGACGTCGGCGAGGGTGACCCGGCCCGCGTAGTGGGTGGTCCGCACCCCGTCGACGGTCTCGGTGCCGACCTTCTTCACGTCCTTGGCGCCGGTGAGGAAGGCGGCCTCGGCGGCGGTCATGGAGTTGGCGCTCAGATCGTTGGCCGCCCTGCCCAGGGCGGACGCGTCGAGCTTCAGTCGGCTCTTGCCGCCCGTCTCCTTCGCCGCCTCGGCGACACCGTTGACGTGGAGCGCCTTGCCTACGACGCGCGGCTCCACGGTGTCACCGGACTTGGCCGAGCTCATCCTCATGCTCAGCGCCCGAGGCTCGGTGCTCAGCGCCGCCCCGCCCTTGATGGCCCCCTCCTGCGGCATCTCACCGGCCGTCCGGTAGCGGAGCAACGTGATGTCCTCCGTCTCCCTCGCCGCCTTCGCTACGGCGGCCACGGACGCCATGTCCGGCGGCTGGTCCGCGACAAGCTTCGAGCAGCCGACGGCACCGGCGGCGACGAGCAGGTCGGCGAGCCCGGCGAATTCCCGTGAGCCTCGGCGAGCTCCCGTGGGCGCCCGCGAAGTCCCTTGGTCCCGACCGGAGTTGGCCCCGGCCGGACTTGCGCCCGGCCGGAGTTGTCATCCGCTCAGGAGCTGGTGCCGGACCCGGTCGCCGTGTCGGCGCTGCCCGGGGTCACCCCCTGCTTCTTCAGCAGTGTCATGAAGTCCTCGGTGTCGCTCGCCGGGGGCACGGTGGCCTCGACCTTCACGCCGTAGTCGCTGTAGTAGGCGGTCTGGGTGTACTCGCCCGACGACATCTCGCCCTTCTCGACCTTCTTGACCAGCAGGTCCTTGGCGTTGATCCAGATGTCGACTTGCTCCGTGGAGACGCCTGCCGAAGTGAGCTGCTTCTTCAGGCCTGCGAGCTGGCTCGCGGTGAGGTTGGAGTTCTTGGAGGCGAGGTCGGCCACGTTCACCGTGCCCGAGTAGTGCGTGGTCTGCTGGCCGCGGACCGACTCCGCGCCGACCTTCTTGACGTCCCCGGAGGCGAGCAGGAGCTTCACCGACTGGTTCGGGGTGGAGTTCTGCATCTGGTCCTTGAGGTACGCGCCGGAGCTGCCGCCGAGCTTGGCCAGGTCGTCGTACGCGTACTTGATCCAGTGCTTGCCACCGGCCTGCTCGGCGAACTTCTCGCCCATCTTGGCGTAGTAGGCGTCGGGCAGATAGCGGGCCTCCATCGAGGTACTGCCGGCCGCGCGCATCGCATCGGCCATCGTGCCGCCGGTGTAGTTCATCGTGAGGGTGCCGCTGATGCCGTCGCTCCAGCCGAGGTTGCCCTTGGCATCCATGGACATCAGGGAGCCCAGGACCGTGGAGGACTCGACCTTGGCGGAGTCGGCCTTGTCGGTGGACTGCTCGGCGCTGCGCAGGGCCGCTATGGGGCTCACGTGGGCCGTGCCCTTGCCGACCGCCTTGTCGTCCTTGCCAGAGCTCCCGGTGGAGCCCGAGGAGCCACCACAGGCGGCCACCGAGGCCAGCGCGGTCCCCACCGCGATCGAGAGACCCACCCTGCGCACGGTCCTGCTCTTCATTCGTCCCCCACCCCTAAGCGATTGCTGTGCCTGCCCCAAACGCTAGCGCAGTGCACTGACACCCCGTACGAAAGAGGACGAGCCCCGCACCTCGAAGGTTGCGGGGCTCGTCCAATTCTGACGCGTACGCGACGCGGCTACCGGGGTGAGCGCGGGGCTCAGACGGCGGCCGGGTCCTCCTCGACGAGGAGGTTGCGGGTGCGGTTCGGGTCGAGCGGAATGCCGGGGCCGATCGTGGTGCTGATCGCGGCCTTCTTGATGTAACGACCCTTGGCGGCGGACGGCTTCAGACGGAGGATCTCCTCCAGGGCCGCGCCGTAGTTCTCCACCAGTTGGGTGTCGTCGAAGGACGACTTGCCGATGATGAAGTGCAGGTTCGAGTGCTTGTCGACGCGGAACTCGATCTTGCCACCCTTGATCTCGGTGACAGCCTTGGCGACGTCCGGGGTCACGGTGCCGGTCTTGGGGTTCGGCATGAGACCACGGGGACCGAGCACGCGGCCGAGGCGGCCGACCTTGCCCATGAGGTCCGGGGTGGCGACGACGGCGTCGAAGTCCAGCCGGCCCTTCGCCACCTCGTCGATCAGCTCGTCGGAGCCGACGATGTCGGCGCCCGCGGCGGTCGCGGCCTCGGCACGGTCACCGGTCGCGAAGACCAGGACCCGGGCGGTCTTACCGGTGCCGTGCGGGAGGTTCACGGTGCCACGGACCATCTGGTCGGCCTTGCGCGGGTCTACACCCAGGCGGAAGGCGACCTCGACGGTGCCGTCGAACTTGCTCGTGGAGGTCTCCTTGGCGAGACGGACGGCCTCAAGCGGGGCGTAGAGCTTGTCCCGGTCAATCTTGGCGTCCGCAGCGCGGAGAGACTTGCTGCGCTTGCTCACTACTGCTCCTGATGTGTTCTGAGGAGTCGTGGTACGGACCGAGCAGGTCCCACCACAATCACTTCTGCGGGTGAAGGTCAGCCCTCGACCGTGATGCCCATGGAACGGGCGGTGCCGGCGATGATCTTCGACGCGGCGTCCAGGTCGTTGGCGTTCAGGTCGGGAAGCTTGGTCGTGGCGATCTCACGGACCTGCGCCTGGGTGATCTTGGCGACCTTGGTCTTGTGCGGCTCGCCCGAGCCCTTCTCGACACCGGCGGCCTTGAGGATCATCTTCGCGGCCGGCGGAGTCTTGGTGATGAAGGTGAAGGAGCGGTCCTCGTAGACCGTGATCTCCACCGGGATCACCCAGCCACGCTGCGACTCGGTCGCCGCGTTGTAGGCCTTGCAGAACTCCATGATGTTGACGCCGTGCTGACCGAGCGCGGGGCCGACCGGCGGGGCCGGGTTCGCCGCACCGGCGTTGATCTGGAGCTTGATAAGCCCCGTGACCTTCTTCTTCTTGGGAGGCATTGCTCTCTCCGGGTCCTAGTGAGAGTGTTCGGCCGCCGTCCGGTTAATCCGGATGGAGGCATACCGCACAACGATAACGGGTATCCATGTGCAGCTAAAAACCGAGCAGGTCAGAGAGGCTTTTGACAGCCCGTCTGACCTGCTCGGAAGACGTACGTCCAGGGAGAACTAGTTCTTCTGGATCTGGTCGAAGGAGAGCTCCACCGGCGTCTCGCGGCCGAAGATCTCGACGAGACCCTTGACCTTCTTCGAGTCGGCGTTGATCTCGTTGATGGTCGCCTGCAGCGTCGCGAACGGCCCGTCGGTGACGGTGACCGAGTCGCCCACCTCGAAGTCCAGCACCTGGACCTCGACCTTGCGCTGCGGCATCGGCTTGCCCTCGGCCTCGGCCGCCTCACGCGCGGCCTTCTCCTCGGCCTCCGGAGCGAGCATCTTGACGATCTCGTCCAGGGTCAGCGGGTACGGGTCGTAGGCGTTGCCCACGAAGCCGGTGACGCCGGGGGTGTTGCGGACGACGCCCCAGGACTCGTTCGTCAGGTCCATGCGGACCAGGACGTAGCCCGGGAGCTTGTTCTGCTTGATGGTCTTGCGGTCGCCGTTCTTGATCTGGACGACCTCTTCCTGCGGCACCTCGGCCTGGAAGATGTAGTCCTCGACGTTCAGCGAGACGGCGCGCTGCTCCAGGTTGGTCTTCACGCGGTTCTCGTAACCGGCGTACGTGTGGATGACGTACCACTCGCCGGGGAGGGTGCGGAGTTCCTCGCGCAGGGCGACCACCGGGTCGACGGGCTCGGCCGGCTCGGCCTCTTCCTCGTCGTCCTCGGCCGCGGTCTCGTCGTCGAGGTCCTCGGCCGCTTCCTCGTCCTCGTCCTCGACGTGCAGGGCGGCTTCCTCGGCGGGCTCGCCCGCGTCGGCGTCGGCAGCCTCGACCTCGTCCAGCTCCTCGTCCGCGCCCTCGACGATGTCGAGTTCGTCTTCCACGGACTCGTCCGGCTCGACGGCCTCGTTCAGGTTCGGGTCAGACACGTGGCTGCTTCTTCCTGGATACATGGGGGTGGAACACGCGAAAGGGGCGCCGGTCAGGGCGCCCTTCGCTTCCGGCCTCAGCCGAAGACGTACTTCGCGGCGTGATTCAGTCCGTAGTCAATCACGGTCACCAGACCGATCATGATGACGACGAAGACGATCACGACGGTCGTGTACGTCGTCAGCTGGTTGCGCGTCGGCCAGACGACCTTGCGGAGTTCCGCGACGATCTGGCGATAGAAGATGCCGAGTCGCTTCAGCGGGCCCTTCTTGGCGCGCTTACCGCCCTTGCGGGCCTTCTTCTTGGACTCCGACACCTCGTCCTGGGCATCAGGCATGTCGATGGAGCCCACGGCGTCCGCCATTCATCCTCACCTGTTCCCGGGTCGTGGCCGTGCCGCGCCCGGTCTGAGCCGCACGGCGGTGCATTGCTGTACGTACATGCGCTGCGCACACATCTTGGTGAAGCTGTGTGTAGCAGGGCCGGAGGGACTTGAACCCCCAACCGCCGGTTTTGGAGACCGGTGCTCTACCAATTGAGCTACGACCCTTTGTGACATCCCCAACGTACCGCATCCACCCGGGTGCTCGGTGTGCACCAAGTAGGGCGCGGCTGCTGAAGGCCAACGAGGTAGGAGTGTACGTGCTCCTGGGGCGGTCGTCGAACAGAAAGTGCCTGTACGGGGATTGCCGACGGAAGATCGCCCAGGCAGGGGCGGGAATCCGGACGGTTGTTCAAGGCCCGCCCGATCCTGTTCAGTCTGTGAAACCGGTGTACCGGGCGGGTTTCGGGTCTGAAACGATGGGCCCATGAGCGCCTCAACCCCTCCCACCGAGCGCCGGGTCTCCGCCCGAGTCGGCGCGATCTCCGAGTCCGCCACCCTCGCCGTGGACGCCAAGGCCAAGGCCCTCAAGGCCGCCGGGCGTCCGGTGATCGGCTTCGGCGCGGGTGAACCGGACTTCCCGACCCCGGACTACATCGTCCAGGCCGCCATCGAGGCCTGCTCGAACCCCAAGTACCACCGCTACACCCCGGCCGGCGGTCTGCCGGAGCTGAAGGCCGCGATCGCCGCGAAGACGCTGCGCGACTCGGGCTACGAGGTGGACGCCTCGCAGATCCTGGTCACCAACGGCGGCAAGCAGGCCATCTACGAGGCCTTCGCCGCGATCCTCGACCCGGGCGACGAGGTCATCGTCCCGGCGCCGTACTGGACGACGTACCCGGAGTCGATCCGGCTCGCGGGCGGTGTCCCGGTGGACGTCGTCGCCGACGAGACGACCGGATACCGCGTCTCGGTCGAGCAGTTGGAGGCCGCGCGCACCGAGAACACCAAGGTCGTCCTCTTCGTCTCGCCGTCCAACCCGACCGGCGCCGTCTACAGCGAGGCGGAGGCCGAGGCGATCGGCCGCTGGGCCGTCGAGCACGGCCTGTGGGTCATGACGGACGAGATCTACGAGCACCTGGTCTACGGAGACGCGAAGTTCACCTCGCTGCCCGCGATCCTGCCGGAGCTGCGCGACAAGTGCATCGTGGTCAACGGTGTCGCCAAGACGTACGCCATGACCGGCTGGCGGGTGGGCTGGATCATCGGCCCGAAGGACGTCGTCAAGGCCGCGACCAACCTCCAGTCGCACGCCACCTCGAACGTCTCGAACGTGGCCCAGGTCGCCGCGCTGGCCGCCGTCTCCGGCAACCTGGACGCCGTCGCGAAGATGGGCGAGGCCTTCGACCGCCGCCGTAAGACGATCGTGCACATGCTGAACGAGATCGACGGCGTGCTGTGCCCGGAGCCCGAGGGCGCGTTCTACGTCTACCCGTCGGTCAAGGCCCTGCTCGGCAAGGAGATCCGCGGCAAGCGCCCGCAGGACTCGGTCGAGCTGGCCGCGCTGATCCTGGAGGAGGCCGAGGTCGCGGTCGTCCCGGGCGAGGCCTTCGGGACCCCCGGCTACCTGCGGCTGTCGTACGCCCTGGGTGACGAGGATCTCGTCGAGGGCGTCAGCCGCATCCAGAAGCTGCTGGCGGAGGCCACGGCCTAGCCCACTCAATTTGAGTGGGCTGGCGGGCCGTTCCCTTCGGGGAGCGGCCCGCTGCTTTGTGCGAGCAAGACCACTTCTGAGGAAAGTGGTATCGGCACGCCGGAAACGTGCGGCAGGATTCCCGGATGGAGCGTGTACGTGATGTCTCTGAACTGCCGAAAGCCCATCTGCACCTGCACTTCACCGGGTCGATGCGGCCGACCACCGTGCTGGAGCTGGCCGACAAGTACGGGGTGCGGTTGCCCGACGCCCTGACCGACGCGCTGACCAGCGGGGAGCCGCCGAAGCTGCGGGCGACGGACGAGCGGGGCTGGTTCCGTTTCCAGCGGCTGTACGACGCCGCGCGGTCGTGCCTGCGGGAGCCCGAGGACATCCAGCGGCTGGTGCGCGAGGCCGCCGAGGAGGACGTCAGGGACGGCTCGGGCTGGCTGGAGATCCAGGTGGACCCGACGTCGTACGCGCCGCGCCTGGGCGGGCTGATCCCGGCGCTTGAGGTCATCCTGGACGCGGTGGAGACGACCTCCCGCGAGACCGGGCTCGGGATGCGGGTGCTGGTGGCCGCGAACCGGATGAAGCACCCCCTGGACGCCCGCACACTGGCCCGGCTGGCCGTGCGGTACGCGGACCAGGGAGTGGTCGGTTTCGGCCTCTCGAACGACGAACGCCGGGGTATGGCACGGGACTTCGACCGGGCCTTCGCGATCGCCCAGGAGGGCGGCCTGCTGTCGGCCCCGCACGGCGGCGAACTGGCGGGCCCGGCCTCGGTGCGCGACTGCCTGGACGACCTGCACGCGACCCGGGTCGGCCACGGGGTGCGCGCGGCGGAGGACCCGCGGCTGATGAAGCGGCTCGCCGACCGGGGCATCACCTGCGAGGTGTGCCCGGCGTCGAACGTGGCGCTGGGCGTCTACGAGAAGCCCGAGGACGTGCCCCTACGGACCCTCTTCGAAGCGGGCGTCCCCCTCGCGCTCGGCGCCGACGACCCGCTCCTGTTCGGCTCCCGGCTGGCGGCCCAGTATGAGATCGCCCGCCGCCACCACGCCTTCTCGGACCGCGAACTGGCCGAACTGGCCCGGCAGTCGGTACGGGGTTCGGCGGCCCCGGAGGACATGAAGACCAAGCTGCTGTCGGGCATCGACGACTGGCTCAGCGCCCCGGTCTCTTGAAGTGCGCGTACGGCGGATACGGCTTGAAACCGATCAGCACCTCGGGAGGGTGCCCGCCTGCGCGCGTGGGCTCCAGCTCGTGCTGCAGACCGGCCATGAACGCCGAATGCCCTTTGACGACCCCCTTGTGCCGCGGCCCCCAGCCGGCCGCGTAGGCGAAGGCGGTGGCGGCATAGGAGAACACCTCACGGCCGCCGATGAGGAAGTACGTCCGCGCGTGCGTCGTGTGCCGCAACAGTCCGCGGTCGTACGGCCGCTCCAGCCACGCACGCGCGTGCCGCTCGGTACGGGCCTCGTCCGTGCGCACGGTGAGCGGTGTGCCATGCCTGAGCGCCCGCCGCAGCTCGGGCCACTTGGCGGGCCGCAGCCCCGCCTCCTGGTGCGCCAGCACCAGATCGACGAGCTCCCCGCACCCCTCGTCGGGCGGCACGCCGCCGCGCAGCGGAACGTGCACGATGGTGTGCCGCGAGCATGCGGCGAACGCGAACAGCCCCGCGAGCCGGCTCAGTCCGTCGTGGTCCCCCATGAGCATCCCGATCGGCGCCGGGTCGCGCAGTGACGTGTGGCGCAGGGGTTGCCTGGGCTGGACGACACGGTGCTCGTGGGGGCCGGTCCTGGGCCTGAACTGGGTGAGTCTCAGCTCCATCTGGGGTGCCTCATGCGGCAAGGCTGGCGGTCGGGAGGGGTCCTCGGCAAGGCGTTTTCAGAGGCTGACGCCGACCGTCACCGGCTCGTTGACGAGGGTGATCCCGAAGGTGTCGTGGACGCCGGCGACGACCTCGCGGGCCAGGGCGAGCAGGTCGGCGGTGGTCGCCTCGCCGCGGTTGGTGAGGGCGAGGGTGTGCTTGGTGGAGATGCGGGCGGGCCCGCTGCCGTACCCCTTGGTGAAGCCCGCCTTGTCGATCAGCCAGGCTGCGGAGGTCTTGGTGTGCCCCTCCCCCGCCGGATAGGCGGGCGGCTCCGCACCCTCCCCGAGGCGCTCCCGCACGCGCGCGTGGAACGCGGTGAACTGCTCCTCGGTGAGGATCGGGTTGGTGAAGAAGGAACCGGCGGACCAGGTGTCGTGGTCCTCGGGGTCCAGGACCATGCCCTTGTCGGCGCGCAGCGCGAGGACGGTCTCGCGGGCCTGCTTGAGCGGCACCCGGTCGCCGGGCTCGACTCCGAGGACCCGGGCCGTCTCGGCGTACTTGACCGGCGCCGACAGCCCGTCAGCGTCCTCCAGTTGGAAGCGGACGCGCAGCACCACGTAGCGCTCGGGCTCGGCCTTGAAGCGGCTGTGGCGGTACGAGAAGGCGCACTCCTCGTTGGTGAGGGTGACCGTCTCGCGGGTGGTGCGGTCGTAGGCGACGACCTCGGTGATGGTGGCGGAGACCTCCTGGCCGTACGCCCCCACGTTCTGGATCGGGGTCGCGCCCGCCGATCCGGGAATCCCGGCGAGGCACTCGATGCCGGCGAGCCCGGTCTCCGCGGTGCGGGCGACGGCATCGGTCCACACCTCGCCTGCCGCCAGCTCCAGCCGTGTGCCGTCGAGCACGAAGCCGCGAGTGGCGATACGCAGGGCGGTGCCCTCGAACCCCTTGTCCCCGATGACGAGGTTCGACCCGCCCCCGATGACCAACAACGGCGTCCCGGAGTCATCGGCCGCACGGACGGCGTCGATCACCTCGGCATCGGTATCGGCGGTGATCAACCGGGTCGCGGGGCCACCCAACCGGAAGGTGGTCAGCGGGGCGAGGGGAGCGTCGTGGAGTTCCTGCACGGGGCCAAGACTACGAGACGGGACTGACAACACCGGGCTCGGTGGGGGTGGGGTGCACGCGCGCGTGGGGCCCCGCCTGTTTTGGTGGGGCCCCACGCGCGCGTGCCGTTGTTCGTTCTCAGTCGTGCCGGTTGTTCGTGTTCAGTGGCCGGCCGACTCCATGACCGGCTCGGCCCCAGAGCCGTCGGCCGACTCCGCGCGCTCCGCCGACTCGGCCACCTTCACGAGCTCCGCCGCGCGGCGCCTCGTCGGGATCAGCAGGGTCGCGATCCCGGCGAGAGCGACGACTCCCGAGCCCGTGACCAGCGCGGGCTTC
This sequence comes from Streptomyces sp. W16, assembly GCF_033194735.1. NCBI lineage: Bacteria > Bacillati > Actinomycetota > Actinomycetes > Kitasatosporales > Streptomycetaceae > Streptomyces > Streptomyces sp. W16. The sequence continues at coordinate 4,005 of NZ_JAWOAI010000083.1, read as the reverse complement.
AGGCCATCGACGAAGCTCTGCCCGGTCTCGTAGCCGCCCTGCGCCGAGAAGATCGACGCCATGACCGCGACACCGAGGGCGCCACCCACCTCGCGGAGCGCGTTGTTGGCGCCGGAGGCGATGCCCTGCTCCGCCGGGCGGACGCTGGACATGACCAGGTTGGCGGCCGGTGCGAAGAACAGGGCCATGCCGATCCCGCTGAGGATCAGACCGGGCAGCTGAGCGGCGTAGGAGACGTCGGTGGTGACGATGTACGCCATGTAGCCGAGACCGGCGGCCTGGAGGAAGAGGCCGGCGGCGACGACCGGGCGGCCGCCGACGCGGTCGGACAGGATGCCGGCGACGGGCGCGACCAGCATCGGCATACCGGTCCAGGGGAGCATCCTGAGGCCCGCCTCGGTGGGCGAGTAGCCGAGCACGCCCTGCATGTACTGGCTGAGCAGGAAGATCGACCCGAACATCCCGAGGAACATCAGCAGGCTCGCGGCGTTGATCCCGGAGAAGGCGCGGGAGCGGAACAACCGCATCGGGAGCATGGGGTTCTTGGCGTTGACGCTGTAGAGGACGAAGCCGGCGAACAGCGCGCTCCCCGCGAACAGCCCGGTGAGGACGAGCGGGCTGGCCCACCCGTCGGCGGGTCCGCGGACCAGGCCGTAGACGATCCCGAAGAGGCCGCCGCTGGCGAGCAGGGTGCCGGGGAAGTCGAGCGGGGCGCCGGTGCCGTGGGACTCGGAGAGGCGCAGGCGGGCGAGCGGGAGCAGTGCCAGGCCGAGCGGGACGTTCAGCCAGAAGATCCAGTGCCAGGAGACGTGTTCGGTGAGGCTGCCGCCGATGAGCGGTCCGGAGGCGACGGCGAGTCCGTTGACGGCTCCCCAGATGCCGTAGGCCATGCCGCGTTTGGCGGCGGGTACGGCCGCGGTGAGCAGGGTCAGTGTCAGCGGCATCATGATCGCCGCGCCGACGCCCTGGACCGCGCGGGCCGCGATCAGGGACTCGATGCCGGTCGCCATGGCCGCGGCGGCGGAGGCGCCGGTGAATATGGTGATGCCGACGAGGAAGAGCCGGCGGCGGCCGAACCGGTCGCCGAGGGCCGCGCCGAACATCAGCAGCACGGCGAAGGTGAGCGTGTAGGCGCTCACGGTCCATTCCAGGTCGCCCAGCGCGCCCCCGAGGTCCTTGCGGATGGAGGGCAGGGCGGTGGTGACGACGAGGTTGTCGAGGGCCGCCATGAAGCCGGCGACGCTGGTGATGACGAGGGCCCAGACCATGCCCCCGCGCGGTGCGGTCTGTTCTGACATCGCTCCCCCAGTGTGGGTGATCGCTACCGATGATTAGTTATTGATGACTAACTTTGACGCTCATGAAAAGGCGCGGAATCCGCCTCTCGCCCGCCGCTACGACTTCTCCAGCCGACCGGTGACACGAGCCTCCGGGTACATCCCCTCCCAGACCCTGTGCTCAGGCGGGAAGCCCATGGCCGCAAGGGTGTTGATCAGCATTCCGTGCGCCATGAAGGTCGCGGTGTCGTTCACATCCGCCCCCATGGACAGATACACGATGTCCCAGAGCCTCATCCAGCCCTTGCGTACGGCCTCGCCGAACTCGTGGTCGCCCTCCGCCTCGGCGGCGGCCACCGTGATGTAGGTCTGCATCTGCATCTGGAGCTTCTCGGGATACTCCGTGATGAGCCGCACGTAGGCGTCGGCCATGGCATGCACGGCCTCTTCGCCCTCCAGCCCCTTGGACGACTCCTCCACGACCTGGCACACGTCCTCGACACACCTGAGCGAGGCCGCCGCGAAGATCGCCTTCTTGCCCGGGAAGAGCCGGAAGAGATACGGCTGCGAGACACCGACCCGCTTGGCGATCGCCTCCGTGGAGGTGCCGTAGTACCCCCGCTTCGCGAACTCGGCGACCGCCGCGCGGACGACGCTCTCGCGCCTCTCCTCTGCGCTCATCCTGACCATGCGAGAAAGTTAGTACTCAATCACTAACCAAGTCAAGAGGTGTGAGTCACGGCACACGGGCGGGCCGGGCGGTGTCACTGCAAGTCACCAAGTCGGGCCGAGCCGACCTGCGCGTAAGGGGCGCCCGCAGTGGCGGACGCCCCTTACCTCAGCTCAAGTTCACGGCAGTCGTACGACGGCCCGTGACATTCCGAGCACCTTCTGCCCGGCGCTGGTCGCCGTGAGGTCCACGCGGACCCTGTTGTCGTCGAGCTTGGCGGTGACCTTGGCGCCGACCTCGACGGTCGCGCCCTGGTCGTCGTTCGGGACGACGACGGGCCTGGTGAAGCGGACGCCGTACTCGACGACCGCGCCCGGGTCGCCGGCCCAGTCGGTGACCACACGGATCGCCTCGGCCATGGTGAACATGCCGTGCGCGATGACGTCCGGGAGTCCGACCTCCTTGGCGAACTTCTCGTTCCAGTGGATCGGGTTGAAGTCCCCGGAGGCGCCCGCGTACTGGACGAGGGTGGCGCGCGTCACGGGGAAGGTCTGGGCCGGCAGCTCGGTGCCGACCTCGATGTCGTCGTACGCGATCTTCGCCGTCATGTCAGCTCCCCTCCGCCGCGCGGGCCACCAGCTTGGTCCAGGCGGTCACCACGTGTTCGCCCGCCTCGTCGTGGACCTCGCCGCGGATGTCCAGGATGTCGTTGCCCGCCATCGACTTGATCGCCTCGATCGTGGAGGTGACCGTGAGACGGTCACCGGCGCGCACGGGGCGGACGTAGACGAACTTCTGGTCGCCGTGCACCACGCGGCTGTAGTCGAGGCCGAGTTGCGGGTCCTGGACGACCTGTCCGGCGGCCTTGAACGTGATGGAGAAGACGAAGGTCGGCGGGGCGATCACATCGGAGTGGCCGAGCGCCTTGGCTGCCTCCGGGTCCGTGTATGCCGGGTTGGCGTCCCCCACCGCCTCCGCGAACTCACGGATCTTCTCCCGGCCCACCTCGTAGGGGTCGGTGGGCGGGTAGGTCCGCCCCACGAAGGACTGGTCGAGCGCCATGACTCGGCACCTCCTGATGCGTCTGCTCTGCTGATAACGACACGAGGCCGCCCCCAACGTGCGGGGACGGCCTCGTGTACGAGCCTGTATTTATCGCGTTTCGCGGTGCGCGGTGTGCGCATTGCAACGCGGGCAGTGCTTCTTCATCTCCAGTCGGTCCGGGTTGTTACGCCGGTTCTTCTTGGTGATGTAGTTCCGCTCCTTGCACTCCACGCAGGCCAGCGTGATCTTCGGGCGGACGTCGGTGGCAGCCACAGGAGTGCTCCTTGACGAACGGATGGGACTATGAACGCATAACAGAGTAGCCGATCGAAGGACCGACCCCACAATCGGCTACTGTCAGTAGCGGTGACCGGACTTGAACCGGTGACACAGCGATTATGAGCCGCTTGCTCTACCGACTGAGCTACACCGCTGTGATGGGATCGGTTCCCACCTTGCGGTAGGAACCTCTCACACCAGAGCCCCAATACGGAATCGAACCGTAGACCTTCTCCTTACCATGGAGACGCTCTACCGACTGAGCTATTGGGGCGAGCGATGAAGACATTACACGCTCCGCCGCCGTTCACCCAAATCCGTTTCGCGGCACCGCTCCAGCCCCTTCCACGGCTCTCACGAAGGCCTCTCGGGCCCCTCCCGCACGGCGGACCACACCGGTACGACTATTGCGCTCCTCCGCGCCGCGAGCGGATCACCGCCCTAGGCTCGACTCACTCTGCGTGATCTTGCGCCCCTTTGCGCAGCCCCCCGCCGTGAGCCCCGAAGCCGAGCCCGCGAAGCCCTGAGCCCCTGGAGCGCGATGCCCGACAGCCAGCCCCAGCCGTCCCACTCGTCGTCGGGTTCCTCGGGCTCGTCGGGACCGGCCGACCCGGCCGCGCTCCTGTTGTGCGGGGCCCGGCTGACCGACGGCCGGATCGTGGACGTACGGCTGGGCGGCGGGCGCATCGAGGCGGTCGGGACGGCGGGCAGCCTGGCGACGGACGCCACGCGAAC
>NZ_JAWOAI010000082.1:0-25229 GCF_033194735.1 Streptomyces sp. W16 | reverse complement strand
CCCACGACCACCGTGCCCGCGGCGGCCAGCGCGGGCCACAGCCGCAGGCCCGCCTCCGAGACCCCGAACAGCGACAGCGAGACCCGGGCCAGCAGCGGCGCGAGCACCGGCTGGTCCACATAACTGGCTTGGAGGTGCCGGGCACAGTCGAGGAAGTACAGCTCGTCGATGTGGAAGCCGTAGCGCGGGGACAACGCCATCAGCACGGCCAAGACCACCCCCGCGACGGCGAACACCCGCCGGTCCAGCGGTGGGATCCGCCCATCGGCCTCCGCGGCCTCGTCCGCACGCCGCCCCAAGTCCGCCGCATCCATTGAGTCCGCCATGCCCGCCCCCCACTCCCCGGCCCTCGGTCGCGTCGTCCGCGCGGCCGGGGCGGCCCGGCGCGCACGACTCCTGGGCCGCTCGTACCCTACGCATCCGGTTCGCACGCGGCGAAGCGGCCCGAGCGGGCTCTGCCGCTCCGGGGCGGCAACCAGCTCCTCGAACGCGCCCTGTTCCAGGCCGCGTTCGCCGCGATCGGCTGCAAGACGGACCCGTCCTCGCGGATCTACTACGACCGCCGGCGCGCACGCGGCAAGACCCACACCCAGGCCGTCCTCCGCCTCGCCCCGCCCCTACCTTTCCCGCCCCGTCACACCCGCGCTGGACGCTCCCGAAAACCAGAGCAAACCCCTACGAACAACCCCCACCGGAATTGATGAGACGAGACACGGTGGTTGGAACCACGAGGGGGTGGTGAGCCCGGCGGCCTTGCAGCGGGCCGTGTCCTCGATCCAGGAACGGGGGACGTACAGTTCCCGGTCGATCGCCGCGTGTCCGCGCCGGGTGGAGTAGGCGAGATAGACGGCGACCTGGCTGTTCTCGATGCGTCCTGCGGTCCCGGTGTACTGGCGCTGCACACCGACCGTGGCGGTGCCCTTCTTGAGGTCACCGGTCTCGTCGACGACCAGCACCGCCGCGGTGTCGTGCAGTTGCCCGACGACGAAGCCGCGGATGTCGTCGCGTACCGCGTCAGCGTCCCACTGGGCCCTCGACAGCAGATGCTGCAAGCCGTACGGGTTCGCGTCCCCGACGTACTCGGCGAGCGTCCAGCAGTTCTTGCGCGGCAGGTCAGACAACAATCCGAGCACGAACGCCCGTGCCCGGCGCCGTGGTTCCACCCGGACGAACCTTCCCGCGATACGGCCCATCAGGACCTCGAACGTCTCCTGCCAGCGGCCGGGATCTATGCTGTGGCCCGCGGCCGCCGTCTGATCTTCTGTCTTCACACACCGATGATCAACGGCGGCTGTCTGTTCTCAACGAAGTCAGTCGCAGTCTCATCCAATCCAGTCGACACGAGTCGGGCCACGCCGACTGGTTTCGGTGAGAGCACACGGGCCATCGGCGTGGCCTGCGGAGGGGGACGTCACGCGCCACTGAGGATGAGCGCGCCCAGCGTGATCTGAGCGCCCCACTGCAGCAGGACGACCCCCACCCTGACGCCCGTCCACCTGGCTCGGGGCCACACCAGTGCCAGAAGACCGGCCGCGAGGGCGCCCCAGAAGCAGCCGTAGAGGGCCTCGCCCGGGACCGTCGAGCACTGCTCGCCGTACGTCAGGCAGCGGCCGCCGCGATAGGTGCTGAGTACGGCGATCCACGCGACGACGACGGTCGGCACGAGCAGGACGAGTCCGGCGACGGACCATCTGGTGACGACGCGCGCTGCGCCGGGCTGCGGAGCGGGGTTCATGTCCTCATCCCAGCGCATCGCCCCGCGTGTGGTGATCCGGTCGCGTACTCAACTCCCCTGAGCACACATGCTCAATGCGTCCCCCCGCGATCGCCACCCATGAGTACCGGGCGTCGGGCACCATTCCCGCGTTGGGGGAGACGGAGAAGCCAGCCGTATCCCGACTGGATTGGATGAGACAGGGACTGGCTTCTGTGAGAACGGACAGCGGCCGTACCCGTTCGCAGACTGGCCCCGACCGGCAAGGGTCCTGTGCCATCGAAGTTCGACCATCAGCCGAGGTAGTTCGCGCGCCCCTCGTCGTCGAGCTCGAAGGGGCCCTCAGGGATGATGCAGAACTCATTGCCCTCGGGGTCCGCCATCACCAGGAACCCACCGCCAGCGTACTGCTCCAGCCTGTGCCCTCCGAGCATCTCGATCCGTTGCTGCTCGGCGGCGGGATCGGGAGAGGTGACGTCGAAGTGCATCGGGTTTTTGCTCGACTTGGGTTCGGCAGTTCGCTGAAATCCCAGACCCAGGCCGTTCTCCCGCCGCAGCCACACGTATGGGCCCATACGTCCCACGACCGGCCTGCCGAGCAGTTCGGACCAGAACGCAGCGAGCCGCTCGGGGTCTGTGGCATCGACGATGAGGGCATTGATCTGCATAGGTGAGTCCGCCATGCCCCGATCCTCTCAAACGGGCGCTCAGCAGCGGCTGTGACCAGCGGAAATCAGACTTCGATGAGCGAGCTGCCCTGCAGTCAGACTTCGGCGGTATCCACTCAAGGCGCGAGGCACAGGACAGCAAGATCGCGATCTACAGTAGAGGTGGGGGCCGAGAACGCCCACGCCGCCTGCCGCCGCTTCGCCGAAGCCGATCATGCCCCCCAGCGTCCTCGACCTGATGGAAGGCCCGCGTCGGACCCTGGGATGCGGCAAGGCCACCGGCAGGCATCGCACCCCTGACCCGCACGCGCTTTGCTCGTATCGGCCAATTGTCCCTTGCTGGGCGGTGTGGAAGCATCCTGACCATGCGATGGGGACGCACGTCACGGGACCAGAACTCCAACGACGCACGCAGGTCGCAGGTGGCACTGCTGGAGGAGCAGGCGCTCAGCATGTTCCAGCAGGGCCGCACGGCTGAGGCTGTGCCGCTGCAGGAACGGGCCGTCGAACTCGTCCATGCCGTCATCGCCACCCAGGGCGGGGCCATCCCCGACGACCTGGTGATGCTGGGCTCGCTGCAGTACGGGCTGGGTTCGAGCCTGCGCGCGGTGGACCGTCCCGACGACGCGCTGGCCGCGCTCGACGCGGCCGAGGAGGCCTACGGCGAGGTGCTCGACACCGGCAGGCGGGACATGGCGCAGCGGATCACGGATGTGCAGGTGCGTCGGGCCAGAACGTTCCAGGAACTGGGCCGGGTGACCGACTCGATCCTCGAAATGGACGATGTGGTCCGGGCAGCGGTGCCGGCGGGACCGGACGGCGACGTGTTCGAGTTCGAGCTGGGCCTCAGCCGGGTGCTGTACACCAACGCCCTGGTGCTGAACCAGTACGGCGACCCGGATCTGATCCTGAGTTCGGCGGACGCCGTGGTGCGGCTGATCACCTCGAACGGCTTGAAGGTCAACACGCTCGAGGGGGGAGATCGCGCCTACTACATCGATATGCTGCGCTGCGCCGCAACGATCGCCATGCGTGGGCACGCCGAGCAGGGGCGGGCCGAGACAGCCGCGTCGGCCGGGCGGATCGCGGTCGATACCTGGGCCGAGGTCGAGCGGTCGGAGTTTCCGCAGTTGATCCGCGAGATGGGCGAGATGCCGTCCATGTATCGCAACTCGATCGTCCGGGCAGCGGCGTGCTACGGCAAGCTCACCGAAGCACTCGGGCAGCGGGAACTGTCACAGCGCTACCGCGACTTCGCGCGCGGCCTGGACGCCGACGTCGCCGGCCGGGCCGAGCAGAACTGGCTCGGGATCGGGATCGGGTCGATAACCATGGGCACGGCACTGCACCGGGCGCGCAACCTGCTGGGCGTCGGGCAGGTGCCGGACGAGGTCCTGCTGCTCGGCGGCCCGGACAACGCACGGAGCAGGTTCACCACCAGCCAGCGCTGCCCGCGCTCGCAGTGGGCCGCCTCGGCCGGGGAGCTGGCCGGCATCGTGGCACCACTGGCGCGGCATCCGCAACTGGTGGTCACGCTCGGGCTGGAAGCGCACCTCCTGTACGCGTCCTCACTGGCCGTCGCCGAGGACGCCACGGCGTGGCACGTGGCCAACTCACGCCATTGGATGTACCTGCTCCGAGACCTGGTCAAGGCGTTCGAGCAAGCAGGCGACCAGGCAATCTGCCAGGACCTGGAGCGTTGGACGGACGTCACCTGCGAGGTCATCAACCCCTTCCACGACCCCCATGGCCACTGACCGAAACCGGCTTCCCCGAGGGCACGCATCAGCTGGTTCCAAGAATCATGGCCAGGTTCCAACTACCTTGACTCGGCTCAGTTGACGAAACAGATAGGGGCCTGATGCTGCCATCGCCGTAGCCGGCTGCCAGCACGGGTGCGCTCCGTCTGTCACGCCCGCCGGGTCTGAAGGCAACGGAGTAGACGGAGCCGACCGCGGCCTTCAACGAAGGCAGGACTCTCGGGTTCTCGGGATCGGGCGTGTCCCACAGCCGACGACTCGCTCCACACCCAGTTCATCGAGTCGGCCGAAGCCATCGCGAAACGGATGACAGAAGCGGGTTTCGACGACGAGGGCACGGTGCGCTGCCTCGCCCTGCTGACCGACCTCTGCTGGGCCTACACCCGTGACGCCCTCTACGTGGCACACAGCGGCGAACGCCTCCGCCCCCGGCTGACCCACGAAACCGTCGAAGGACACGACTGCCAGGCATTCGAGAACCTCGCCCGGATCGTCGAACCGCGGCGTCGGCGCCTACGACAGAACCCAACTCGGCCTGAGCAACCAGAACTTCCTTCGCGGAGCCGTAGCGGTCCTCCTGCGCGGCCGGTCCGACGCGCGATGACCCACGAGCCACGACCCGACGCGGGCCGACCGGCCTTGTCGAGGTCGTGCCACCCTGCGAGCATTCGTTCAGCGCAAGCTTGTTGCACCGTGAGAGGTCACGAAGGGGGAACAAGGCATGGCGTTCTGGCGGCGGGGAGACCGGCACGACCCAAGAGGTGGCACGGCCTCGCCACGCTTACCGGGGACGCCATCGCCCGTGTCCTCTTCCGCACAGTCCGTCTTCACCTACGACCCGCTCGACGGGGAGCCCGGCACCGAACCGCTTGCCACACTGCGCAGAGGCGCCCTGCTCAGCGCCGTGGACCAGGCCAATGACGCGGTGGACGCCGCGCACAACGACTGGTACGCCCTCGCGAGGAGCGCCGCCGTCCTCGGCCGGACCCAGTACAGCAGCGGCGATTCCGAACTCGCCGTCGCCGCCTACGACCAGGCGGTCCGTCTCTACAACGACAACTCCCGTGCCATGGGCCGCGGTGAAGATGCCGCCACGGGGCTCGCGACCCTGGTGGACTGCGCGGGCCGGGCCATGCTCCTCCACCACCGCCAGGGCCGCCGCAAGCTGGCGGACTCCGCCTTCGACGTGGGACGCCTCTTCGCCGAGTTCCTCGCCGGCAACAGACTGACCGCCCCAGCCTCCCAGCTCCTCGGCCGCCGCGCCGCAGTCGTGCAGCGGACCGGGCAGCCCCGTAGCGGCCTGCTGGCCCCCGAGATCCTCTCCCTGCTGGATCCGCAGGACACCCTGCGCGAAGCCACCTGGGCCGTGGCGGAGTACCTGGATTCCCCGGGCCCGCACACCCTGGCCGAGGCCCTGCGCGCCACCGGCGCCGAGAGCCAGCCCTGGGCCACCCATCTCGCCGGCGCGCTGACCGTGGACGGCGGGCGCAAGGAGGACTGCTGGTCGCCCACCCTGCGCGGTAGCCACCTCGGCTTCCTACCCAACGCCGCCCAGGCCGTGTCCGGCGCCCTCGGCGACGCCACGGGCACGGCCGGGGACGGCTGGCGCCTGACCGGCCGCGAGATCCACATGTGCTACTCGGTGGCCTCCGGCCGCGGCGAACTGCGCTTCGCGCTCAAAGACCACGCCGAATACTGGGGCGGCCTGCTGCTCGCCCTGGGCAAGGACGCCCTCCGCGCCGGCCACACCTCGCTCGCCTCGGACTGCGGCGACTGGCTCCGCGGAGTACTCACCCAGGCCGCCCCCCACACCCTGATCGCCCCCTGGGGTCAGAAACTGCATGCCGGCGCCCAACAACTGCCGAGCTGAGACCGCCGTTCGAGAGCAGCCACGGAGAATCAGTTCCCGTTCGACAGCGCCGGTCGATGGCGGACGGTTGCCGTGCCGGCGGCGTCACGCCGATGTCCGTGTAGGGGGACCTGCGCGATGTCCAGGCTCAGTGCGGTGGTGCAGCCCTCGATCGCCTGCTCGTATCGGCCGTCGCCCAGCACCGCCGAACTGGCCCGGTCGAGCCGGGCGAGGTCGTCCACGACGATGAACACGGGGCGTTCTGTTTCGGCCTCGAACCGGACGCCGACGGCCGACAGAACCTCGGCGCCCGCCGCGGAAATGACCCTGGTGACCTCAGGTGAACCCACGGGGTCTCGCAGAATCGTGGTGTCCCTGAATCACACGATCGGGCACATGACGCAACACACCGTGTGCCCTCCGAGGCCCCTTGATCCCACCGGTCTACCGAGCGGTGATGTGGTGAGAGAACCCGACAGTTTCACTCTGGTGGTGTGCCGGATGCTTGTCCGCCTGGTCGTCGCCGAAGGAGCGGACCGGCCCGTGATGCTTGATCTGTCCTACGACAGGGCCGATCCCTACGCGGTGTCCTTGACGTTCCACATGTGCACCGACGCGACCGTGCGTCGGATGGTCGGCCGCGATCTCCTTCTGGACGGGCCGGAGAAGCTCGTCGGCGTCGGCGACGTCCAGGTCTGGCCCTCCCGGCGCCCGTGGGTCGGCAAGGTGCACATCGCGCTGGGGCCGTGTCAGAAGGAGGAGGCGGTCGTCGTGACCGCGCCGGCACGGGCCCTGGACGCCTTCCTGCGACGAACCCTCACGGTGGTGCCCGCCGGTACCGAGGAATGCCACCTGGACGTGGACACGGCCGTCCACCAACTCCTGAGCGACCCCGGTGAGTCACTTCGACAGGACGAGACCGCGAACCCCGTCCCCGGCGCGCATGTCACATCGGCGCCGCCTGCGCGGTCTACGTGGTGACGGACAACGAAGCAGAGGCAATCATGCGAGAGATTCTGATCGTCGGCGGCGGCTACGCGGGCTTCTACACCGCATGGGGCCTGCAGAAGAAGCTGCGTCCGGGCGAGGCGCAGGTCACGGTCGTCGACCCGCGCCCGTACATGACCTACCAGCCCTTCCTGCCGGAGGTGGCGGCCGGTTCGGTGGAGGCACGTCACGCCGTCGTCTCGCTGCGGCGGCACCTGAGCAGTACGCGGCTGATCGCGGGGACCGTGACCGAGATCCGTGCGGCGGACCGCACGGTGACCGTCCGCCCGGTGCGCGGAGACGCCTACGAGCTGCGCTACGACATCCTCGTGGTCACCGCAGGCGCCGTGACCCGCACCTTCCCCATCCCCGGACTCGCACAGCAGGCCATCGGCCTCAAGCACGTCGAGGAGGCGGTGGCGATCCGTGACCGGCTGATGACCGCGTTCGACCAGGCCGCGTCGCTGCCGCCCGGCCCCGAGCGGCGGAAGCTGCTCACCGTCACGTTCGTGGGAGGTGGGTTCTCCGGCGTCGAGGGCTTCGGTGAACTCCTGTCGCTGGCAACCGCGATGCTCAGGTCCTATCCGGAACTGACCGTCGACGACCTGTCCTTCCACCTGGTCGAGGCCCGGGGCCGCATCCTGCCCGAGGTGAGCGACAAACCCGGGGCCTGGGTGGTGCGCCATCTGGAACACCGCGGCGCACATGTCCACCTGAACACGCAACTGCTCTCCGCCGAGGACGGCCACGTCGTCCTCTCCGACGGCCAGGAGTACGACTCCACGCTGATCGTCTGGGCCGCCGGCAACGCCTCGAACCCGGTCGTGCACAACCACACGGACCTGCCGCTCGACGAGCGTGGCCTGCTGCTCGTCCGACCCGATCTGCGCGTGGGCACGGAGAGCGAGCCGGTGCCGCACGTGTGGGCGGCCGGCGACGACGCGTCCATTCCCGACCTGGCCTCGCCGGTGCCGGGGACGCGCACGGTGCCGAACGCCCAGCACGCCGTGCGGCAGGGCAGGCGCCTGGCCAAGAACCTCGTGGCCGACCTGCGCGGGAAGCGAGTCCACGACTACCGCCACAGCAGTCTGGGCGTGGTGGCGACGCTGGGGCTGGGGCGGGGCAGCTTCCAGTACAAGGGCATCGTCATCAAGGGGTTCCCGGCCTGGCTGATGCACCGGGGCTATCACGTGCTGGCGGTGCCCAGCTGGGAGCGGAAGATCCGCGTTCTGGCGGTCTGGCTCACCGCGGCCCTGACGGGCCGGGACCTCGTGTCTCTCGCCTCTGTGCAGCACCCGCGGGACGCCTTCGTCACGAGCGGACGTATGCAGGGCCCGGGTGTCGGCCGTACAAAGGAAGGGAGCACGGCATGACCACGCGGGGTTCTCGTTTCCACCGGGGGTACGCCATGGGCGCACGTGAGGAGGCCGCTCGCGGCCTGACCGACATCGAGGGCTTCCTGTACGAGGAGGCTCATATGGGAGCGACACGCCGCCGCGTGGCGGACCTCACCGCGCGCGTGGAGGGGCTCACCAGCGAGCAGAAGCGGGACATCGAGCGGTGGTACGTCGACGAGCAGAAACACGTCGCCCGCATGGTGACCGACCACATCGCCGAGCGCGTCGACACGATGGCAGCGCAACACCAGCTCCGGATCCGGCAATGGCTGCGGGGAACACTCGTCGCCATGGTCCTGGTCACCCTGGCGATGAGCGCCTGCGTCGTGGTGATCCTGGGATCGTCGCGTTGACCGCCGTGCGCAGCCTAGGAACGCCCGGAGCGATACAGGCCCCGGCCGGCGCGCTGGATGCGGTAGGAGGCGACGAGGCGGTCGAGTGTGCTGCGGACCGCGTTGATGCTGCCGCTGTCGGCGTCGCGGTCGAGCGCCGCCGCGACATCGCGAGCCCGTACGTCGACGTCACCGACCTTGGTGAAGTACGCCAGGATCTGCTCGGTGAGCCTGCCGTACTGCTTGGTCGCGTCCTCGTCGTCGTCCGGCCGCGAGGCGGCGGGCGCGATGTCCTCGTCCGCCGGCGTATCGACGAGCACGCTGGCCAGCGCACCGAGGGCACGCTCGACCGACCCGAGATGCGCCACGACCGCGGCCAACTCCCTTTCCAGCGCCTGCTTCTGGATCCGCAGCCGGGCAGGTCCGTGAAAAACATTGTCCAGTTCTGTCACAGGTACCCGTCGGCCGTGGTCTATGCAGCGGATGGAGCCGAGCAACGGAGGCCACTGGATCATGTATGTCAAACCGTCCCCCACCCCACCTGACGACCTCGACGAGGCCGTCGCCGTCTACGTACGCCACCGCAGGCGGCTCTTCGGGATCGCGTACCGCGTACTCGGCAGCGCCGTCGAGGCCGAGGACGTGGTCCAGGAGGTGTGGCTGCGCTGGCAGAGGACCGACCGCTCGGTGGTGGTCAATCCCGTGGGTTTCCTTTCGAGCGCGACGACCCGTCTGGCCATCAACGTCGCGCAGTCGGCGCGTGTGCGTCGCGAGACGTACATCGGACCGTGGCTGCCGGAACCCGTCGACACGAGTGCGGACCCCGAGGTCGGCGCTCAGCGCGCCGAGGCAGTGGAGCTGGCGCTGCTGCTGGTGCTGGAGAAACTGACTCCCGTCGAGCGGGCCGCCTATGTGCTGCGCGAGGCGTTCGACTACGCCTACGCCGAGATCGCCGTCATGCTCGAACTCAGCGTCGTCAATGTGCGGAAGATCGTCAGCCGTGCCCGTCATCACCTGTCGGACAAGCAGCCGGAGAGCGTCGACGCGGCTGAGCACCGACGCCTTCTGAACGCCTTCGTCTCAGCGGCCCGGACGGGAGACGTGGCGTCACTGGAGGCCCTGCTCACGCCCGATGTCGTCAGCCTCTCCGACGGCAACGGTATGCGGGGCTGTGCTCGGGTGCCTGTGCTGGGCCGTGCCCGGGTGGCCAGGCTCTCGGTCTACCGGAAGTTCTGGCGGGATGCGGTGCCCGAGTTGGTCGAAGCCAACGGCTCCGCGGGCGTCGTGGTCCGCCGGGACGGCCGGATCCTCGCTTTCATGACCGCCGCCGCCTCGAAGGACGGCATTCACCAGGTGCTGTGGGTGTTCACTCCGAGCAAGGTCGCCGCCTTCCTCGATTCGCGTTCCCGTTTCGCGATGTCCTCCGGTGTCGCGCCGGACGCTGCGTGACGGCGGCGGCGTGACGTCCTCCGTGCTGTCACGCGCTCTCGTCCGAGCCGGCGCCACCGTCGGCATGGGGCTGGTTCCAGGACCGGAGTTTGTCGGGGTTGAGCATGACCCAGACCTGGGCGACACGGTCGTTCGCGACGTCGAGGCTGATGACGGCTGCGACTTGACGGCCGTAGCGGGCGACGAGGCCGGTCCGGCCGTTGACGGAATGGGTGGTGAGGGTGGTGCGCGGGCGACGGGCCAGGAGCGTCAGCAGGCTGCGGGCGACCGGCCGACTGCCGTGGACCGGCCCGGTGAGAGCGCGTACCTTGCCGCCACCGTCGAAGAACGCCGTGACGTCCGGGCACAACGACGGGGTGAGCAGTTCGCCGTCTTCCGTGGCGCAGGCCCGCCGCACGGTGTGGACGACGGCGTCATGCTGTTGCGGCGTTGTGGAACGGGTGCGCTGCGACTGCAGCCACTGCCTGGCCCGTTCGGCGAGTTCGGCGAGCTCCGGCTCCGTGCGGCCCACGATGTCGGCGACCGTGCCGGGGGCCATCCCGAAGGCACGGAACACGAACGCCGCGCGCTCGGTCGTCGACAGCGACTCCAGCGCGTTCAACACGACCCGGCCTGCCTCCTCCTCCACCTCCGACTGCCGTCCGTGCCCCGCCTCGTGGTCGGCCGCACCCCGGCCGGGCAGTGCGAGCCGGCCCAGGCAGATCCCTCCCACGGTCTTCGCCAGCCAGGACCGGGGAACGGCGACCTGCCGACGCGCCACGTCGGACAGTCCGTACCACCGCTGATAGGCCTCGTCGACGACGCTCTCGGCCGCACCCGGGTCGCCCAGCATCCAGTGGGCGACGTCGAGCAGGAACCGACGCTCCTCCCACAGCTCGGCGATGGGCACAGCATCGCCCTGGTCCATACGGCAGCCTCCCTCTCGCCCGCACGGCCCCACTCGCGGCCGGGGTGTGGGCTCACCTCTTAAGACCGGGAGCTCCCGGACCTTGTGACACAGGCCCGCCGCGACCACGTGTCACATATACGGCGGCTGCCCGGTCCTACAGGACAGCACCGAATCTTCTTCCTTGACTGCTGAACGAGGTGACCATGCCATTGGGACAGGCGGACGGCATCTGGGGCGAAAAGGTGGCCGATTGGGCGGACGGACGCCTCGGCGTCCACCGCCTGGTCAGAGAAAGGGCGCGACGGGCTTTTCCGGACCACTGGTCGTTCCTGCTGGGAGAGATCTGCCTCTACAGCTTCGTCATTCTCGTCGTCACCGGCGTGTATCTCGCCTTCTACTTCCATCCGTCGATGAACGAGGTGCAGTACAACGGCAGTTACGCACCGCTGCGCGGCCGGATGATGTCGGAGGCGTTCGCTTCGACCCTGCACATCTCCTTCGACGTCCGGGGCGGGCTGCTGATCCGGCAGGCCCACCACTGGGCGGCCCTGATCTTCGTCGCCTCCATACTCGCCCACATGACGCGGGTGTTCTTCACCGGCGCCTTCCGCAAGCCGCGCGAAGTCAACTGGCTGTTCGGATTCCTGCTGTTGGTGCTCGCCATGTTCGCGGGACTGACGGGGTACGACCTGCCGGACGACCTGCTGTCCGGGACCGGCCTCGCCGTCGTGAACGGAACGATCCTGTCCATTCCGGTCGTCGGAACGTACCTGTCGATGTTCCTCTTCGGAGGTGAGTTCCCCGGGCACGATCTGGTGGCGCGCTTCAACACCATCCATGTGCTGCTCATCCCCGCACTCATGGTGGGACTGCTCACCGCCCATCTGGCTCTGATGCTCTACTACGGGCACACCCAGTACCCGGGCCGTGGACGCACCAACGGCAATGTCGTGGGTGTGCCGGCCAAGGTACGCGCCGTCAAGTCCGCCGGGTATTTCCTCCTGGTGACCGGCGGCGTCTTCGTCATCGCCGCGGTCGCACAGATCAACCCCGTCTGGCAGTACGGTCCTTACCTTGCCGACCAGGTGTCGGCCGGCTCGCAGCCCGACTGGTACATGGGCGTGGCGGACGGACTGCTGCGGGTGATGCCGGGCTGGGAAGTCAACTTCTGGGGGCATACCCTGGTGCTCGACAACCTGATTCCGCTGACCGTGGGAGTCGGTTTCTTTCTCGCCCTGGGCGTATATCCGTTCATCGAGTCCTGGGTGACCCGTGACAGGCGCGAGCAGAATCTTCTGGACCGACCACGTAACCGGCCTGTGCGAACGGCACTTGGCGTCGCATGGCTCAGTTTCTATGCGGTGGCCCTCATCGGCGCCGGGAACGACATCATCGCCGTCCGTTTCCATGTCGCGGTCGAATCGGTGACATGGGCTGTCCGCATCGGTCTCTTCGTCGTGCCTGTCGTGGCCTATTCGGTGACGAAACAATGGGCGCTCGGCCTTCAGCGCGGCGACCGCGACAAAGTACTGCACGGACGCGAGACCGGCATCATCAAGCGCATGCCCGACGGCGAATTCGTCGAGGTGCACGAGCCGCTCGGCCAGGAGCAACTCCACCTTCTCACCCAGCACGAGCAGTACCGGCCGATCGACCCCGGCACCACGAACGGAACGGCGAATCCGAACGCCGTTCTCCGCCTTGCCCGGCATCTGCGTGTCCGGCTCAGCGAGGGCCTTTACGGCGAGGGGGCGCAGATCGCCAAACCGACGGCGCAGGAATACCAGAGCAAGAAGCCACCACCCAAGGAAGTCAACCGATGACCGCGCCATCGGCCCTTCAAACCGTCCGAGAGGATGCCGGTGAACCCACGTCGGCAGCATGCGCAACAGGCTGTCTCCTTGCCGGCATCGCACATAGTCAGAACGGCAGCAGCGGGGCAGCCAGGAACAGTTCCACGCCGAGCACGCATACCGGCGTCGCCAGTCTCGACGACGGTAAGGGCTACGCAGAGCGCTACGCATCGGTGTTCTCATCAACGCTGGCGTGCAACAGGCCATCGGCTACGCGGAGTTGTCCGTCAGAGAGGCCGCTGACGAATTCCCGCGGACGGTCCGTATCGCAGGCTGCGGCCGGCTGAGGCTGCTTGCCTCGCTGCCCACCTGCACCCGATGGGGACGCCTTCGTGGTCACCCCGCACGGCAGCGGCAGCAGCGCCGACACGACCGTGTGGAAGTCGGGCAGCACGATGCGCATGGACGGGAAAGACACCCTGTGGAAGGTGCCGGACATCACCGCCACCGTCGAGGCCAAGAGCAGCGATCCGCACGGTGTTTCCCCCGAGAAGATGCTGCTCACCACTCCCCGAGCAGCCGGGTCCTCGGCGATGGCACACGCTCTGAGCACCATCGACATACGGTCGTTGACGTCCACCAGTTCTCGCCGCAGTTCGGTGACACAGGTCCGCAGTTCGGCGGCTTCGGCGGCCAGTGCCATGACGGTCGCCGCGATGTCGGTGCGTCGCTCACGGCTTTTGGTCATCGTGCTCCTTATGGCTGTCGCCGCATTCTCATGGGGCGGCCGACGACACATTCCGATTGGCTTGCGAGGGAAGCCGGCGAGCTGTATCCGAAAAGGCTCGGGGGGCCCTTCCCGGAGGAACCGGGGAAAAGGGCCACCCGAAATGATCTCTACTTCTGGCGCGTGAGCCAGTCGGCGAACCGCGTGCCGGCGATGTGTGCGTCCGGACCCGGCAGGAGCGTGTTCTCCTGCAACTCGGCGCCCCAGTACGTGGCCTGCGGGTCCGTGACGATCTTGCGGGGGTCGTCCAGGGCCGTGAGCCCCATGCGGATGAACTCCTCCAGCTGGAACGCCTCGGGACCGGCGACCTCCACCACGCCGCCCACCGGGTCCCCGACCGCGGTGCGGGCGACGGCCGCTGCCACGTCGTCGGAGACGATGGGCTGGATCTTCGCGTCGGGCAGGTGCACGGTGTCGTCCTGGGTGACCCCGTCGGCGAGTCCCTTCGCGAACTCGAAGAACTGGGTGGCGTGGACGATGGAGAAGGAGTTGCCGGACGCCTTGATCAGATCTTCCTGGACCTGCTTGGCGCGGAAGTACCCGCTCCCCTGGAGGCGTTCTGTGCCGACCACGGACAGTGCCACGTGATGCGCGACGCCCGCCTCGGTCTCCGCCTTCAGCAGATTCGTCGTCGAGGCGCGGAAGAAGTCCATGACCGCCTGGTCCTCGAACGAGGGCGAGTTCGACACGTCGACCACCACCGCCGCACCTTTCAGGACCTCGGCCAGTCCCTCGCCGGTCAGCGTGTTGACGCCGGTGCTGGGCGCCGCCACGACCGCCTCGTGCCCGTGCTCGCCGAGCCCGGCGACCACCTTCGAGCCGATGAGCCCGGTTCCACCGATAACTACGACCTTCATGACGGAATTCCTTTCAGGGTTTCCTGATGCCTGTATCAGTAGAGACCAGGCACGGGCTCTGTTTGTGACACCACCTATTCGACGAGTTTCCCCGCGGTCGAGACTTCCTCCATCAAGGCGGAAATCTCGTCGGGGACGGCCGGAATGTCTTCACGGGTTACACCCGTCGTCGGGGACCACACGAGATTCACCCGCAGAGCGGAATCCGGCCGAGGATAGTCGCTGCGATTGTGGCAGCCACGCGTCTCGCGACGCTCCAGCGCCGATTCGAGAGTCGCCCGGGCCGCGAGCGCGGCCGACTTGAGGTCGAAGGCATGTGCCAGATCCTGATAGCCCGCTATGTCCGGGTGGATGCCGACGGCCTCCATGCGCTTCTCGATCACCGCGAGTTCCGCGAGGCCGGCGCGCAGGCCGTCCTCGTCGCGTACGACACCCGCGTGCTCGGTCATGGTGTCGCGAATCGCGCGCTGCAGGGCACGCACGTTCTCGGGCCCGTCGGCGGCGAGGAGTCCGTCGATCTCGGCGCGGGCCTCCGCGATGGCCGAGGCCGACCGCGGCTGTGCCGTCAGGGACTGCGAGTACGCCGCGGCGGCCCGGCCGGTGAGGCGGCCGAACACCAGCAGTTCGATGAGGCTGTTGCCGCCGAGCCGGTTGGCGCCGTGCAGCCCGCTCGACGCCTCGCCGATGGCGTACAGGCCGCGTACATCGGTGCTGTGGTCCTCGGGGCGCACCCACACACCGCCCATCGAGTAGTGCGCGGTGGGCGCGATCTCGATCGGATCGCGGGTGATGTCCAGCATCTGCAGGTCCAGCAGGGTCTGGTAGACCCGGGGCAGCCGCTTCATGATCGTCTGCCGGGGCAGGCGGGAGACGTCGAGCCACACGCCGCCGTTGGGCGTCCCGCGCCCTTCCTTGATCTCCGTGTACGCGGCCAGCGCCACCCGGTCGCGGGTGGAGAGCTCCATGCGCTCGGGGTCGTAGCGGGCCATGAAGCGTTCCCCGAGCGCGTTGCGCAGGATGCCGCCCTCGCCGCGGGCGGCCTCGCTGACCAGGGTGCCGGCGGCGTTCTCCGGTTCGATGATGCCGGACGGGTGGAACTGCACCAGTTCGGCGTCGCGCAGCCTGGCCCCGGCCTCCACGGCCAGGCGGAGGGAGTCGCCCGTGTTCTCGTCGCGCCGCGAGGAGGTGCGCCGCCAGATGCGGGTGTGGCCGCCGGCGGCCAGAACGACCGCGTCGGCGTGGATCAGGTAACGCCGTCCGCTCGTGAGGTCGAAGCCGTACGCGCCGAACACGGCACCCTCGTGCACCAGCAGCCGGGTGATGTACACCCCTTCCAACACCGGGATGTCCAGTTGCTCCGCGCGCCGGATGAGGGTGCGCTGGATCTCCAGACCGGTGTAGTCGCCGGCGAAGGCGGTCCTGCGGAACTTGTGCGCGCCGAAGAAGCGCTGCGAGATCCGGCCGTCCTCCTCCTGGGCGAAGTCCATGCCGTAGCGCTCCAGGTCCTCGATGCCCCGGGCGGCGCCCCGGGTGACGATCTCCACGGTGCGGGGGTCGGCGAGGAGGTAGCTCTCCTTGAGTGTGTCGGCGGCGTGCTGCTGCCAGCTGTCCTCGGGGTCCATGGTGGCCAGCGCCGCGTTGATGCCGCCGGCCGCCAGTGCCGTATGGGCGTCGTCCTTGGGGCGCTTGCCGACGGCGAGGACGTCGATGCCGGCCTCGGCCAGTTCGATCGCCGCCCGCAGACCGGCCCCTCCGGTGCCGATCACCAGCACCATGGTGGCAAGACGTTGTTCGGTGACAGCCACGGTCCACTCCGATCGCTGGGGTCTTCATCCAGTACGACCGGGTAGTCCCGCGATCTGTGACGGCTCGGGGTGGCCGGGGTGCCTAGGTGGCGAGCGTGATGGTGGTCGGCGTGCCGTGCCGGGCCATACGCGCGTAGGGGCACAGCGCGTCGGCCCGCTGGAGAAGCTGGGTGGCGACGTCAGGGGCGGCGCCCGGCCAGGTGACGACCAGGTCCACGTGCAGGACGTAGCCGCCGTCCTGCGGATCGCGGGCGAACGCCACGGTCGCCTCGACGGATATCGCGCCGGGGTCGAGCGCGGCCTGTCGGGCGAGGAGGCTCAACGCGCCGTGGAAGCAGGCCGCGAATCCGGCGGCGAACAGCTGCTCGGGGTTGGTTCCCCGGCCGTCTCCGCCCAGTTCGGCGGGCAGCCGCAGGTCGAGGTCGAGGATGCCGTCGTCCGAGCGTGCCCTCCCCGAGGCTCTCCCGTGGGCCGCCGTCCCGCCGGTCACGGTCACCGTCGTGGTGTAGAGGGGGGCGAAGGCCTCGCCGTCGAAGTCCTGCTCGGTGGACAGGTCGGGCGGCTGGATCGGGTCGGTCACCGCGTGACTCCCGTGGTACTGCGACGTGCCGGACCAACTGTGCTGCAAGCCATGGTGAGCGCACCTTTGCGTCGTGGCGTCCCGGGTACCGGACGACTGGACGACCGACGAGTACCCGCTCTTGTGACGCGCACGGCGGCGTTCAGGAGGAGGACGTGGTGCCGCCGTCCAGGGAGGCCACGTAAGGTGCCAGTTTCTCCGGGTTCATGACCCACATGGCGCGCTCGATGCCGCGTTCCGAGATGTCGAGGGTCAGCAGAACCACGGGCGTCCCCTCGGCCGAGACGAGGGCGGCCGGACCGCCGTTGGCCTCGACCCAGTGGATCTCCTTCCCCGGCCAGAAACGCGGGGCGAACGCTGCAAGGTACCTGGAGACGTGCACCAGGCCGACGACCGGGAGCTTGGACGCCCCGCGCAGCCCGTTCCCGTCGGTGTAGCTGACCACGTCCTCGGCGAGGATGCCTTCGAGCACGGCCAGATCGCCGGTCTGTGCCGCGGTGAGGAACACCTCCATCAGCCTTCGGTGCTCGGTGGCGTCGACGGGCTTGCGGCGCTCCGACGCGATGTGCTTGCGCGCACGGCTCACCAGCTGACGCGTGTTGGTCTCGCTGGTCTCCAGCATGTCCGCGATCTGCTGGTAGGGGTAGTCGAAGGCTTCCCGCAGCACATAGGCGGCCCGCTCCACCGGATTGAGCCGCTCCAGCAGCAGGAGCACCGCCGTGTCGAGCGCCTCGGCCCGCTCGGCGCCCAACTGCGGATCCGCGCGCGTGTCGACCGGCTCCGGCAGCCAGGGACCGACGTACGACTCGCGGCGCACCCTGGCGGACTGGGCCACGTTGAGCGCCAGCCGGGCGGTGACGGTGGCGAGGAACGCCTTCGGCTCGCGGACGACGTCACGGTCGGTGTGCTGCCACCGCAGCCACGCCTCCTGGAGTACGTCCTCGGCCTCCGTGCTGCTGCCGAGCACGCGGTAGGCGATGCCGAAGAGCTGGGGACGCGCCGCCATGAACACGTTCGTCGCCTCGTCGAGGGAGTCCGTGTCGTCCCCGATACCCATGCGTGCCGCCTTCAGTTCCGACCCGGTTCGCGCAAGCGCCTGCCCATGCTATGGCGGCCCTCTCCTGGTGATCACCTTCGGCGGGTTCCGCGATGGCGCGACCGTCGCGCAGGTCAGGTGCTGGTGCTCGCCTGGGGAGCGGCAGCACTGTCGACGTCGAGTTCGGCGACCAGGCCGCGAAGGACGGGGCCGTACTCGGGGTGGGCGAGCGCGAACGCCATCTGGGCGACCATGTAGTCGGCCGGATTTCCGGTGTCGTACCAGCGGCCCTGGATGACCTGCCCGTACACCGCGCGGGTGGCGGCGTAGGCGTTGATGGCGTCGGTCAGGTAGACCTCGCCGGCCCGCTGCTCGTACCAGCGGCGGGTCTGCTCGCGCAGTTCGTCGATGATTCCGGGGGTGACCACGTAGCCGCCGATGGCCGCGTACGACGACGGCGCGGCAGCGGGCTCGGGCTTCTCGACCAGCCCGGTGATGCGCAGCTGACCGTCCCCGAGGTCTTCCTTGACAACGGGCACCCCGTAGCGCTGTGAATCGACGGGATCCATCGGCATGAGGGCCAGCACCGGGCAGCCGGTCTGCTCATAGGCGCGGACCAGCTGCTGGGCACGGGGAACCTCGGCCACGAAGACGTCGTCGGGCCACAGCACGAGCACCGGTTCGTCGCCGAAGGCACGGGCGGCGTTCAGCACGGGGGTGCCGTTGCCGTAGGGACCGTACTGGTCGAGGTATGTGATGTGGCCCTGCCGGGCCAGCTCCGCGACCTCCTCCACCGCGTCCGCGTAGGCCGTCTTGCCGTCTTCGCGGAGTTGGTCGACGAGGGCGGGGTTGGGGCGGAAGTGCTCCTGGATCAAGGACTTGCCGCCCGAGACGACGATGGTGATGTCGGTGATGCCGGAGTCCACCAGCTCGCGGACGGTGTGCTCGATGACCGGCTTGTCGCCGACCGGCAGCATCTCCTTCGGTGTCGCCTTCGTCAGGGGCAGCAGCCGGGAGCCGAGCCCTGCGGCGGGAATCACGGCCCTGCGAATCGTGGGGGACATCAGGTCTCTCTCCGGTCGAGCGTCATGTGCTTGTGCGGGCACGGCGTTCGGACGCTACCAACAGCCGCGGCAGAACCCTGCGCGGCACTGGAACAGCCACCGGCGCTGAAGGTTCCCTTCCACACCCGTCACTGACGTAGTCGTGCTCAGAGTGAAGACCGAGTACATGCCGCGTCTGTGACAGATGCCGCGGCCTTTGGCGGTTGTGTTGAGACGTTACGAGTGGGCGGCGTGGTCGTGGGTCGGTTTGCGTCAGTGATTTGGCCCCATCGCGAATACATCGGCAGGGCCCGCGAGGCTCACCGTTCTGTTCCACACCGCCGCGGACCAGCGGGCGAGCATGCCGAACCGTCCCCGCGGCCGCGTCGGTGGTCACTCGGTGCTGCTCCGGGAGGGACCACCGACGGCCCGCGACCTGCGGTCAGGATGCTTCGGAGTTCACGCCCTGACGCCCCTTCAGCCAAGCCACGCTCCCCGCCACCAGGTCGAAGATGTCGGCCCCTTCGGCGATCCCGTCCGCCTCGATGATGTGCACCCGGATCGAGTCCCGGCCGGCGTCGAGCGCGTCCGCCAGGGCCACCGAGCCCTGCCCTGCGGAGACTTGGGGTTCGCCGCGGACCGCCGGGCCGTCCTTGACGTGGACGAGTTCGACGCGCTCGCCGAGTCTGGCGACCACGTCGGCGGGGACCTGGCCGGCAGTCTGTGCCCAGTAGAGGTCGACCTCGGCGACGATCGACGGGTCGAGGGCGTCCCACAGCACGTCGTAGCCGTAGCGGCCGTCGTCGAGCGGGGTCCACTCCCAGTAGTGGTTGTGGTAGCCGACCCGCAGGTCGTGGGCGGCTGCCGCCTTGGCCAGGGCGTTGAGGCGGTCGGCGTACCGGCGAACCCCCTCCTCCGAGACCAGCGCGTCGCGGGTGAATCCCGGGAGTGCCTCGGGAGTTGAGGCGATGGCGATGGGCACGCCCGCCTCGGCCATCTCCTCGAAGAACCAGCCGGGGTCCTCCGCATCGGGCAGCCGGGCGTGGGTGGAGGAGACGGTGAGGCCGGCGGCGTCGATGTCGGCCTTCAGGGAGCGTGCCTCGGCCAGGCGCGCGGCACGGGTCAGTTCGGTGCGGCCGAGGCGGAAGGGTTCCACCGAGGTCACCCCGAGGTCGGCGATCCTGGCGAGCGTGGCGGGACGGTCCTCCAGGACGTTCATCAACGTGTAGAGCTGCAGGCCGATGTCCGGCATGCCAAGTTCCAATCTTTCGGGGCCACTTGGTCACTTCACCGTCACTTCACCGCGCCGGCGGTGAATCCGGTGATGAGGAAGCGCTGGAGGAGGAGGAAGCCGGCGAC
Source organism: Streptomyces sp. W16 (assembly GCF_033194735.1). NCBI lineage: Bacteria > Bacillati > Actinomycetota > Actinomycetes > Kitasatosporales > Streptomycetaceae > Streptomyces > Streptomyces sp. W16. The sequence goes on along the minus strand of NZ_JAWOAI010000082.1, from coordinate 4,924 downwards.
CACCGGGACGGACACCACCAGGGAGGCGGCCATGACCTGGTTCCAGTAGACGTTCGCCTCGGTGGAGTAGGCCTGCAGGCCCACGGCCAGGGTGCGGGTCTGTTCGGTGGTGAGGACCGAGGCGAAGAGCACTTCGCCCCAGGCGGTCATGAAGGCGTAGATGCACACGGCGACGATTCCGGGTGTCGCGGCGGGCACGATGATCTGCAGCAGGGTGCGCAGCGGTCCGGCGCCGTCCACCTTCGCCGCCTCGTCCAGGTCGCGCGGCACCGTGTCGAAGTACCCGACCAGCATCCACACGGCGAACGGCAGGGAGAAGGTCAGGTAGGTGACGACGAGCCCGGTGCGGGTGCCCACCAGGTCGGTGCCGAGGTTCTGGTCGGCGTAGACGAACAGCAGGTACAGCGGCAGCAGGAAGAGGATGCCGGGGAACATCTGGGTGGCGAGCACCGCCCCTTTGAAGCTCGCGCTGCCGGGAAACGTCCAGCGGCTCAGCGCGTACGAGGCGAAGATCGCCACCAGTACCGACAGCACCGTGGCGGACACGGCCACGATGAGCGAGGTGACGAAGTACTGGGCGAGCGGCACGGTGTGCCAGATGTCGATGAAGGACTGGATCGTCGGCGACGACGGGAACCAGGTGAACTCGCCCTGCACGTCGGGGAGCGTCTTCAGCGACGAGGCCAGCATGACGTACAGCGGGGCCGCGACGAACACCGACAGCAGGGTCAGCGTGACGTACCGGAAGGCCCGGTAGCCCGGGGTGTCATGATTCATGGCCGGTCCTCCGGGTGAGAGCGAGATAGCAGGCGCTGACCAGGGTCAGGAACAGCAGGAGCAGCACGCTCATGGCCGAGCCGAGGCCGAAGTTCCAGGTGGCGAACGAGCTTTGGTAGATGTGCACGGAGATCAGGTCCCCGGCCGGCGGGGCCGAGCCGCCGAACAGGATGTACGGGGTGCTGAAGTCGTTGAAGGTGTGCAGGAACATCACGAGGACCAGCACCTTGTTGACCGAGGACAGCAGCGGCAGGGTGATCATCTGCAACTGCCGCCAGGGGCCCGCTCCGTCGATGCTCGACGCCTCGTAGACCTCGCCCGGTATCGCCTGCATACCGGCCATGAGGATCAGGAAGGCGAAGGGCCACATCCGCCAGATCGCGACGACGCACTCGGCCCAGAAGGCGTTGTGGCCGATCAGCCAGAACGGGTTGGAGTCGATCAGCCCGAGCTGCCCGAGCAGGTGGTTGAGCATGCCGTTGTCGCGCTGGAAGATGAAACGCCAGGTGATGACCGCGGTGTACGCGGGCAGTGCGTAGGGCACGAGGAACAGCGTCCGCAGCAACCCCCGGCCGCGGAAGGCGCGTTGGAGTGCGAGCGCCGCCGCCATGCCGACCAGCCAGGCCCCGGACAGGACCACGGCGGTGAAGCCGAGGGTGACGAAGAAGGACTGGGCCAGTGCCTTGCCGGTGGGGCCGTCGAAGTCCAGGACGATCCTGAAGTTCCCGAGGCCGGTGAAGGGCGCGTCCCACCAGTGGCTGATCTGGTACTGCGTCACGCGCAGGCCGCTCATCGCCACACCGAGCACGATGGGCACGAAGTGGATCAGCAGTTCGAGGGCCAGGGCGGGGAGCAGGAAGGCGTACGGAATCCAGCGGCGACCGCGCCCCTGGAAGCGGCTGCCTCGCGCGGACCGCTTCGGTGTGTCCGGGGCCTCGGGGCTCTCTCGTGTCCCGGAGGGAGTGATGACTGCCATGGTCCGGCTCCTAGCTGCCCGCTTCGAGCTTCTGGTCAGCTGCGGTCATCTCGCTCTTGATCTTGCCCTTGCCGGGCTGCTTTCCGGTCGCGGTCTGCGCGGCGAAGGAGCTCATCGCCTGGCCGACCAGGGTCTCGAACTGGGATTCCTCGGCGATCTGCGGGAGCGGCACGGCCCGGGAGCTGAGAGTTTCGCGGGCCACGGCCAGCGTCGGGGTGTCGAACGCCGGGTCCGTGGCGTCGGTGACCGAGGGCAGCGTCCCGTAGGTCTTGTTGAGGTACACCTGCTCCTTGGCGCTGGTCAGGAACTTCACGAACTGGGTGGAGCCGTCGAGGTTCCCGGTGTTCTTGAAGATCGCCACGTTGATGCCGCCGACGAACGAGCCGATGTCCTTGCCACCCGCGACCGCCGGGTCCTGGGCCGGTACCGGGACGACGCCGTAGTCGGCCGTCGTCAGCTTGTACTGGCCCAGGGTCTTACCGGTCGACGACTGGGCGAGGATCATCCCGGCCTTGCCGGACGCGAAGTTCTGCAGCAGGGCGACCTTGTCGGTCATCTCGGCGTCGGACGGGTTGACGATGCCGTCCTTGCCGATCCAGGACAGCCACTGGTCGATCCCGTCGACCATCCCGGTGTCGTCGAACTTCGGGGTGTGGCCGCTGAAGACCTTGGCTCCGTGCTGGGTGCCGAGGATGAACGCGAAGTGCGCGGCGAACGAGGACGAGGCGCCCTGCAGGCCGAGGCCCCACTGGTCGGTCTTGCCGTCGTTGTTGGTGTCCTTGGTGAGCTTGCGTCCGTCGGCGACGAACTCGCTCCAGGTCTTCGGCGGTGTGGTGATGTTCGCGGCCTTGAACAGCTTCTTGTTGTAGAAGAGTTCATACGAACTGGTGTAAAGCGGCAGGCTCGCCGGGTCCTTGCCGGTGGCACCTGTGGACTTCAGCGCCGCGGGCAGGAAGCGGGATTCGCCACCGACCTTGGCCAGCAGATCCTTGTCCCAGGCGACGAAGGCTCCGGTCGCCTGGAGCGACGCGGACCAGGTGTTGCCGATGTTCAGTACGTCGGGGCCCTTGCCGCTGGTCGTCGCCGCGAGGATGCGGTTGAGCAGGTCGGCGGAGGGGATCACTTCGAGTTTGACCTTGACGCCGGTCTGCTTGGTGAACTTGTCGATCTCCGGCTGGAGGACCTTCTTGTCCGCGTCGAGGCTGGTGCTCTGGTTGGTCGCCCAGTAGGTGATGGTCTTGTCACCGGAGGCGGAACTGGAGCCGCCGCCGCACGCTGTGACACCGGCGCCTGCCAGCATCGCCGCAGCCGCGAGCGCGACTGCACGGGTTCTGCGCTGCATGGGGTTTTCCTCTCAAGGACGTGCGAGATCGATGGGGATGGTGGTGCAACGGGTTCGGTGCCGGCGTGCGGGGCCGGAGGGTTCAGGCGGAGACGGACTGCGGGAGGGCCGCGGGCGCGGGCCGCTCGGCCCGGCTGGTGATGGTCCGGGCTCCGGCGGCGAACGTCGACTGCTCGATGGCTTCCAGCACTTCGAGCACGTGCAGCGCGAACTCGCCGGGGACGCGCAACGGTTGACCGTGCAGGGACTCGACGAGGTCGTTCACGCCGTGGCCGCGGAAGGGGCCGGCTTCCGGGGCGCGGGTGGGAGCGATGACCGGCGGGAGCTCGGACCAGTCCGTGTCCGTACGGCGCTTGATGAGGACCGGGGCGTCGTGGCGGTTCGGGTCGGGGATGTTCAGGGTGCCCTCGGTGCCGTAGACCTCGATGTGGGGCAGGGTCATGTCCCAGATGTCGAAGCTGTAGAGGGTGGAGACGATCGCGCCGGAGGTCGTGCGGAGGATGGCTGCGACGGTCGTGGGGACGGTGACCTCGACCTCGTCGACGACGCGGTCCGGGGTGGTCACGGTGATCCGGGGGCTCGGGATCGTGCTGGTGCCGACGACTTCGGCGACGGGTCCGAGCAGGTTGACCAGGGCGGCGACGTGGTAGGGGCCCCAGTCGAGGGTCGGGCCGCCGCCGGGCTGGAAGAAGAAGCCGGGGTTGGGGTGCTTGGCCTCGACCTTGGACGAGCGGACGAAGGACGTGGCGGCGAAGGGCGTGCCGATCAGGCCGCCGTCGATGGCGGTGCGTGCCGTCTGGCCCGCCGTGCCGAGGAACGTGTCGGGGGCGCCGGCCAGGACGCGCCCGGCCGCCTTGGCCTGTGCCAGGTTCTCGCGGGCCAGGGTGACCGTCGCGGCGAGGGGCTTCTCGCTGTAGACGTGCTTGCCCGCGGCGAGCGCGTCCCGGGTCACCTCCCAATGGGCCACGGGAGGCGTGATGTTGACGACGACGTCGACGTCCGGGTCCGCGTAGAGCTCGGCGGGCGTGCCGTACGCGGGGATGCCGTGGAGCTCGGCCTTGGCGCGGGCCCTGCCGACGTCGATGTCGGCGATCCTGATGATCGGCAGGTCGCCGTACCAGTCGAGGCCCCGGGCGTAGGCGTCGAAGACCATGCCGGCGCCGACGACGCCGATGCGTGCACGAGGGGTTGATCCATTCACCGTGTCTCCCAGGTCGCGGTCGAGCGGAGCGAGTCCGCCGGTGGATGAGACCGGACGTGCGAGACACGAGGGAAGCTAGTGGCGACGGTGAGAGGCGGTAAAGGCCGCCGGTCCGCTGGGCGGACCGCCCGGCTCAGGGGGTGTTGCGCGGCCCCAGGAACCGCCCGATCCCGGCCGGCGAGAGCAGGTGCTCGATGCCCAGCACCATCGCACCGACCATCGCCGCGTCCGGGCCCAACTCGCTGCGGGTGATGGACAGTTCGCGGGTGGCGAGCGGCAGGGCCTGCCGGTACACAACGCCCCGCACCGCGGAGAGCAGGTCGTCGCTGGCCTCGACGATCTCTCCGCCGACCACGACGTGCCGCGGGTTCAGCATGTGGATGCACAGGGCGATCACCTCGCCCAGCGTGATCCCGGCGGCGCGCACCGCGTGCAGCGCGTCCGGCAGGCCGTCGCGCAGCCGTGCCAGGAAGTCCCGCATCGTGGCACCGTCCTCCGCCCCGTCGAGGGACGGTTCACCGGTCGCCACCAGGTGCCGTGCGAGCGCCGCGGTGGACGCCACCGCCTCGACACAGCCGGCCTTTCCGCACCGGCACACCACCTCGTCGGCGCCGGGGACACGGATGTG
>NZ_JAWOAI010000081.1:0-25275 GCF_033194735.1 Streptomyces sp. W16 | reverse complement strand
CGCGGTCGGCCGGGCGGGCGGCGGCGAAGTCCCGGACCAGGGACAGGGCCGTCTCCAGAGAGGGCGCGTCGGAGAGGTCGAGGCCGGTCAGCGCGAGGCCGGTGGCGGTGGTGTGCACGTGTGCGTCGGTGAACGCCGGGGTGACCAGCGCGCCGTCCAGGTCGACCACCTCGTCGACACCGTCCGCGAACGCGTCGGCGGCGCCCTCGGAGCCGACCCAGGCGACCTGGCCGCGCTCCACGACCATCGCGGTCGCGAACGGGTCGGCGGGGCTGTGGACTTCGCCGCGGCGGAGCAGGACGGTCGTCGGCTCGGGGGTGCGCTCACTCATGGGGAACAGTCTCGCGCCTCACCTGCGCCGTCCCGCACGCAGGTCGGTCAGATGCGCGGCGGGCGGGCCTCGTAGGGCGTCGACAGCACCACCGTGGTCCGGGTGGAGACCCCGGCCAGGCCGCGCAGCCGGGCCAGCAGTTCCTCCAGTTCGTGCGGGGTGGAGACCCGCACCTTGAGGATGTAGTTCTCGTCGCCGGCGACGCTGTGGCAGGCCTCGATCTCGGGGACGCCGGAGAGGCGCTCCGCGATGTCGTCGGGGGCGCTGGGGTCGAACGGTTTCACCGAGATGAAGGCGGTCATGGGCAGGCCCACCGCCTCCGGGTCGACGACCGCGGCATAACCGCGGATGACGCCACGCTGCTCCAGCCGGCGCACCCGCTGGTGCACGGCCGACGTGGACAGGCCCGTGGCCTTGCCCAGGTCTGTGTAGCTCATCCGCCCGTCCTTGACGAGCAGCTGCACGATTTGTCGGTCCAGCTCCTCCATGGCGCAAGAACTTACATGGCGGCTGATCTCCTTCGATACCTCAGCGGCGCAGGTCATACCCGGTTCGTGATGTGGCGCAGTGCCGCCCGTGAGCCTGCTGGGGACAAATCCGCCGCCCCGGGCATCTGCGGGCGGCATGTGACGAACGCCACAGGCCCCGAACGGTCTCCGTGATGGTCTCGTGATTACCGCGGAGACCGGACGGGAAGTGCTTGCTGTGGTCGAGGCCGCAGCGCCTTCACGGCCCAGCCCAGTAGGGGGAGAAACCCATGCAGAGTCTTAAGCGCCCTGGACGCACCGCGCCCAACCGGCCGCAGCTCGTCGTCGAGTCCGAGCCGGAGGGCGTCGAACCCGACGGTTTCGAGGCCGACGAACTCGACGAGTACGACACCTTCGAGATGTACCGGGTGATCTGCCCGGACTGCGTGCAGCCCATCGCGCTCCTCGCGGACGAGGAGGTCCTGCCGGAGCACGCGCTGTGCGCCTCGCCGTGGAACCCGTTCGGGCTGACGGTCTGCGCCGGTACGGGTCGTGAGGCGGCCGACGCCCGGTCCGCCGACGAGTCCGCGGAACCCCAGGAGCAGGACACCGCGCTGCTGTTGACGCTCCCTCAGGGCCTCGACTGGCGGACGCAGCCCTTCTCGCACGTCGGTGGCCCCAGCTCGCGCCCGATGCGGGTGCCCGACATGCGCCGCGCCGCCTGAGCGCACTCGCTCAACCCCAGTAACTGCCCTGCACCATGGCCCGCAGGCTGCCGTGGTGCAGGATCAGTGTGTCCGGATCCGCCGGGACGGCCGTCTCCCCGAAGTGCACCTGCCGGTAGGCGACGCGCAGCATCACGATCGCGTGCCGCAGGGCCGCGTACAGGGTGTAGAAGTCCATGTCGCGCGGGGTGTGGCCGGTGAGTTCGGCGTACCGGGCCTCCACCCGGTCCCGGCGGAAGAACTCCGGCAGGCCCTGCTGGCCGAAGGCGGCCGTGAGGTCCTGGAAGAAGCGGTGCAGATAGACGGTCCAGCCGAGGTCGACCTCCCGCGGGGCCAGGGCCGCCATCTCCCAGTCGAGGACGGCGACGGGGTCGAACCCGTCGTAGATCATGTTCCCGATGCGTGCGTCGCCCCAGTTGAGCACCGTCTCGCCCGGGTCCGTCGGCCAGAGTTCCGTCAGCCGCTCGAAGGCGCTCTCGATGAGCGGTGAGCGGGCGAGTCCGTCGACGACCCATTCGTAGTAGGCGCGTTGGGATGCGACGTGGCGGCTGAGCGCGTCGCCCTCGCCGGGGAGCGCGAGGAACTCGGCCTCGGCCGACGGGACTTGGTCGTGCAGGCGGGCGATCAGTCCGACCGAGGTGGCCTCCAGGCGCTCTCGCTCCGCGTCGGTCGCCGCGTGCAGCCAATTGCCCTCGTACGTATAGGGCATGACGTCCGGCGGTACACGTCCCGCTACGCGTTCCATGACGAAGAACGGGGCGCCGAGCGGGCCGGGGTCCTCTTCCAGCCAGCGGACTTCCGGTACCGGGAGGTCCGTGCGGTCGGCGACCAGGCGCATGGTGCGGAACTGGCGCGGCATGTCGTAGACCGGGAAGACGGTGTACGCCGCCGGGTCGGCCGCGAGTCTCAACGCGCAGGAACGCAGGGGTGGTTCGGGGTGTTCGATGTCGAAGAGCAGGGTCTCGCTGGACATGCCGTTCGACGCGGGGACCGTGACGCCGACGGCCTTGGCGCCGGGCAGGCGGGTGTCGAGCCAGGCGGTGAGGCGGTGGGCGAGTTCCTCGGGGTCGCGAGTGGTCGTGCGGGGGCGGGGTGCCGTCGCCATGTCTCAACTCCCTTGCAGTGCTACCGCGTCGAGGCCGGTAAAACCGACGGGCGCGGCGCCGGAAAAGCGGCATTCACACCACGCCGTCGGACGACAGGCACGTTCCTCCGGGGCACGGATGGTCGTGTGGGGGCGGGGTGTCGTCGCCATGCCTCAACTCCCCTACGGGGCAACCGAGTCGAAGCCGGTGAAGCCGCTCGGGTCGTGGCGGCCGAAGGAGCCGTGTTCGAAGATGCCGTGGCCCACCTGGCCGTCGAGGCGGAAGCGGGCCGCGTGGTCGGTGACGCCGTAGGCGGCGAGCGGGGTTGGCCGGGTGAGGTCGTAGGTGCGCCGGTCGAGCCACTCGCGACCGTGCCAGGTGCCGTGCTGCCAGTCGTCCGCGGGTGGGTAGCCGGCGCCGATCGCCAGGGGTGAGGAGGTCAGGATCTCGACTTCGAGTTCCTGGGGTTTCCGTGCGTCCCCGAGGTGGACGAGGGCGCGCTCGGGGTGGCGGGTGCCGGGGCGGTAGGTGATCTCGGCCTGGGACCAGCCGAGTTGGCGGTCGCGGTGGCCTTGGCGGACGACGGTCGCCTCGTTCAGGGAGCGGTAGCCGTCGGCGTCCTCCTGGACGACGACCATGAGGAAGCGGTCCTCGAAGCGGACCGGGCACCAGATCCAGTGGAAGCCCTCGGTCGGGTGGTCCGCGGCGAGCCGGCCGCCCTCCTCGCCGGGGATGGGCCGCACGCCCCAACTGCGGTCACGGGTACCGGTCCAGCCGTCGGCGGTGACCCGGAACTCCTCGTCACCGGCGCGGATCACGCCCTCCACACCGCCTGCCTGGACGAAGCGGCGCCCTTCGAGGGTGAGCCGGTCGCCGCGGTACTGGACGTGGTGGGGTTCCCAGAGCGCGGGGAATTCAGCGGTCCAAGTGAGGTCGCACGAGAGGGAGTTGTCGTCGCAGCGCAGGCGCAGTCTGTGCAGTGGTTCCTCGACCTCGATGCGCAGCGGGCCGACCGCGAGGTGCATACGGTCGTCGCCGAGGGCGTCCGAGGCGCGGACGGCGTGCAGTGTGCCGCCGGTGCGGAGGGTGGCGTAGGCGTCGATCACGCCGACGTTGGGGTAGACGCCGAGGCCGAGGATGAGCAAGGCGCGGCCCTCGTGGTCGAGGACGTGGAAGATGCAGCGGTCGTAGGCGTTCCGGTCGCCGGTCGCGACGTGCTTCATGGACAGCGGGACCTGGTGCACGGGGTACTCGTCGAGGGGCACGGGACGGTCGTCTGCCACGGCTAACCTCCCCTGGGGGCAGTGGAGGTGACGGTACGTCAGGTGGCGTTCGGTAGCCATAGCCGAGACCTGTACGCCGGTGAACTGACGCTCGATTACCCGTGCCGGTGACCTGTCAACGGGCCTTTACGTTGCCTTGGTATGACCGCCACATATGCGCCGACCGGGCGTCAGCGCCGACTCTTCGTCCCCGTAGCCGCAGAATCGGTTCCGCCCGCGCCGCCGCAGCCCCTGGACCCGCCCATCTACCGTGATCTCATGCGGACTTGGGCCGACCGGGGCCGCACCCTGCCGGGGCGGCACGACCCGGAGTGGGTGCGGCTGGCGGAGCCACCGGTCGGGCTCAGCCAGTTCGGCGGGCTTCGGGACCCGCTAGATGGCGGGCGATGACCATGCGCTGGATCTGGTTGGTGCCCTCGACGATCTGCAGGACCTTGGCCTCGCGCATGTAGCGCTCGACCGGGAAGTCCGCGGTGTAGCCGTATCCGCCGAGCACCTGGACGGCGTCGATGGTGGTCTTCATCGCGGTGTCGGTGCAGTGCAGCTTGGCCATGGCGGCCTGTTTGGCGAACGGCCGGCCCGCGTCGCGCAGCCGGGCCGCCGCGAGGTAGAGCGCCCGGCCCGCCTCGATCTGGGTGGCCATGTCGGCGAGCATGAAGCGCAGCCCCTGGAAGTCGGAGATCGGCCGGCCGAACTGCTGCCGTCCGGTCGCGTACGCCACCGCCTCGTCGAGCGCCGACTGCGCCAGGCCGATCGCGCAGGCCGCGATGCCGAGCCGCCCGGAGTCCAGCGCGGACAGGGCGATCGCGAAACCCTGGCCCTCCTCGCCGAGGCGGCGCTCGTCGGGGACGCGGACGCCGTCGAAGTGGACCTGGGCGGTGGGCGAGCCCTTCATGCCCATCTTCTTCTCCGGTACCGCACCGCTCAGGCCTGCCGCGTCGCCGGGCACCAGGAAGGCGCTGATCCCGCGCGGGCCGTCCTCACCGGTGCGGGCCATGACGGTGTAGAAGTCGGCGATGCCGCCATGTGTGATCCAGGCCTTGGTGCCGTCGATCACCCAGTCCTCGCCGTCCCGTACCGCCTTCGTACGCAGGGACGCCGCGTCGGAGCCGGAGGACGGTTCGGAGAGGCAGTAGGCGCCGAGGAGTCCGCCGCCGAGCATCGCAGGGAGGTGCTCGACCTGCTGCTGCTTGGTCCCGTAGTTGGCGAGCGCGTGGCAGGACAGGGAGTGGACGCTGACGCCGAGGCCGACGGTGAGGCGGGCCGCCGCGAGTTCTTCGAGGACCTGGAGATAGACCTCGTACGGCTGGTCGCCGCCGCCGTACTCGGAGTCGTACGGCAGGCCGAGCAGTCCGGACTCGGAGAGCAGGGTGAAGACCTCGCGCGGGAAGTGTCCGGCGTCCTCTTCCTCGGCCGCCTTCGGGGCGATCTCACGCTGCGCGATGTCGCGGACCAGCGAGATCAGATCCCGGGCCTCGTCCGTGGGCAGTTGCCGGTCCACCGGCTGCGGGGCGCGGTCGGGCATGGCGACGCTCTCCTCCCTGTCGGGCACATCGGCGGGCGTACGCCTTGGGTCGAGGCGCCTGCGCCGGATATCGCACGGGTACGGCCGCTGCTCCCGCTCCCGGGTCTCGGAAGCGGCTGACCAGCGGCTCTGCGCTGTGAGTATGCCCGATCGGAGGTCTCTCGTCACCAGTTAACGACCGCTTACTTCGAGAATAACCCGGTCGTCCGGAACTGGTCGGGAGCGCCTGTTCAGCCGTCCCTGCGGGCCGGGGTCGGCGCCGGGTACGCCGGGTCCAGTTCCTCGATGGCGCGCAGGGTGCCGCCGAGGGTCTTCACGAGGAGCTCGCGCATCGTCTCGCGGGACAGGTCGGGGCCGCTGATCCACTCCAGGGTCGCTCCCTCGACGCTGCACACCCAGCCGAACAGGCCCATGCGCGCGAGGCGGGAGATGTCGCTGCGGCCGTACGCCCCGTCGGCGATGGTCTCGACGATGGCCGCGCGCACGCCGTCGCGGATGGCGTGCACCTCGGTGTCGAAGCCGACGCCGCCGCTGACGATGGTGCGGTAGGCGGCCTGGTTGTGTTCGGCCCAGCGGAGATAGCTGTCCATCGTGCGCTGTACGCGGTCCAGTTGGGGCAGTTCGAGGCCGCTCGCCGCGAAGGTCACCAGGTCGGCGACGGAGTCGTTGATGATCGCCAGGTAGTAGCCGCGCTTGGACTGGAAGTAGTAGTAGATCAGCCCCTTGGCGACATGGGCCTGCCGCGCGATGTCGTCCATGGACAGCGCGTCGTAGGACGTGTCGGCGAACAACTTCCGGCCGATGGTGATGAGTTCGGCGCGGCGCGCCAAGGAACGCTCGGTACCGCGCGCCCGGGGACGTGGGACGTCACGCTGCTGACTGATTTCCAATTTCGACTCTGGCTCTCCAACTGGGCTTGGTCAACCGCAGTATGGCAGGTCACGTATGCGTCAGGTCACAGCAGGCCGATTTGGGTCACGAGCATCGCGATCACCACGACGAGGGTCCAGCCCATGATGTGCTCGGCGATCTTCGGGCCGTCGTCCTTGGGGCCGCCGGTGCGGGTGCGGGCGCTCGCGGCGCCGGCTGAGTGTGCGGTCATGGTGGCTCACAGAGGTCGGATGTGCGGTGGACTCCCCCGTTCTGTCCACCTTGCCATCCATATCGCCTTTCGCGCCGGAGACCTTGGTCACAGGCTCCGGGTCAGCGCACGCCCACGGCCGCCAGTGCCGCGCGCTGGCGGGCGGTCGGGTGCGCCGGGAAGTAGAGGTAACAGACGCCGCCCGTACCGGAGGAGAGCTTGCCGGAGGCGTTGTACCGCTTGGTGCGCAGCCAGATGTTCTCGAACTCGCGACGCTTGTAGACGCGGCGCACGGCCGGATCGCTCGGCGAGAACGGGTCGTTGGCGATCACGTCGCCGTCGGCGGTGAAGCCGATCACCGTCATCAGATGGCCGGCGGTGCCGTAGCCCGCGCCCGTCAGTTCGCTGCCGAGGAAGGACTGTGACGTTATGGCCGGAATGCCCGCCGCGATCAGCGTCTCCAGGTCGGTGAGCGAGCCGAGCCGGGTGACCACGCCCTGGAGGTCCTGGTACGTCGCCGCGTAGGCGGCGTTGAACGGCCAGTTGCCGCAGCCCTGGTACTGGTGGTCGTAGGTGAAGCGGGCCGCGTTGTCGACCTGCGGGTCGGCGTAGGCCGGGTCGACCCAGGCCAGTTGCTCCGGGGTGAGCCGGCCGCCCCAGTACTCGATGATCATCTGCGAGGAGGTGGGGCTGCACCAGGCCTCGCCGCCGTTGTCGTACTCGGGGTACTGGCCGATGTGGATCTCCTGCGAGTAGCGCGGGACGATCAGCTCCTGGGCGAGTCCTGGCGTGGAGGCCGGGACGGTGAAGCGGTCGGGGACGTCCGAGCCCATCGCGCCGAGCCGCCACACCGTGGGGGTGAGCTCGGTGCCGGGCTTGCGGTAGAGGGTCAGGCGCAGGCGGTACGACGTCAGGCGCAGACCCGTGGTCGCGTCGTCGATCGCGAAGGTGTCCGTCCAGACGGCCGACCTGCCGTCCTTCTGGTCGTCGACGGAGGTCCGCTTGATGTCCTGGTCGCCTGCGGCCCAGCGGCCCATCACGTACCAGGGGGTGTCCGTGCCGTCGGAGTACGTGCCGTGCAGTTCGACCTGGATCCAGGTGCCGGCGGGGGTGTCCGCGTTCCAGGAGGCGATGGTCTCCGTCGCGGGGACGGAGAGCGTGTGGACGGGGGATGTCCAGGTCGCGTACTCCCAGGCGGCCGTCCTGCCGGTGTGCGGGTCCGTGTAGTCGACGCTGCCGAGGGCGGTGCCGATGACGAGGCCTGGGCGGGGGCCCGGGACGGCCCGGGTGCCCTGGGCGGCACCGCGGCACCAGTCGGCGTAGGTGGTCCACGCGTGATTGTCGACCGTGGGGGTCAAGGCCGGGCCCCGGTCGGAATCGGCGACGTCGGCGACGGTCGTGGTGTCGGCAGCCGCGGGGCCCGTGCCGCTCGCCACGGCGGCGCCGACAGCCGCGGCCAGGACTGTTCTGCGGGACGGATGTTCGGCTCTGCTCATATGCGGAAGACCCCCAGGTGTTCCGAGTCGGGACAGATCCACTGCACGGTCGTGCGCCAACTATGTACGTCGGCGGCACACCCCTGCCAGCACCACGGGCCATGTCACGCCCACCAATATTGGTCTCGACCACTGGCATGACCTGGGGCGCAGCCCGCCGCTCCGTAGAATGCCGGGGCGACCTGCGGCATCAGCCCACGACCTCCCGGGACCCCTCATGCGCGACCTCGCCCACCGGCTCCGCCGCCTGCCCCCGTCCTGTGGCCCGGTCCGGCTCGTCGGTGTCGACGGGCACGCGGGGTCCGGGAAGTCCACGTTCGCCGCGCGGCTGGCCGCGGCCCTGGGCGGGGCACCCGTGGTGCACCTGGACGACCTCGCCACCCACGACGAACTGTTCGGCTGGACCGACCGGCTGCGGAGCCAGGTGATCACACCACTCGGCGACGGCGGGACCGCGCACTACGCCCCCTACGACTGGCACACCCGACGCTTCGGCACACCCCGCGCGCTGCCGCCCGCGCCCGTGGTCCTGATCGAGGGTGTCGGCGCCGGACGCCGGGCGGTACGCCCGTTTCTCGCGCGGCTGCTGTGGATGGAGCTGCCCCGGGAGGAGTCCTGGGCACGGGGACGACTGCGGGACGGGAGAGAGCAACGGGACTTCTGGGACGGGTGGGTCGAGGCGGAACGCGAACACTTCACCGAGGACCCTTCGCGACCGTACGCGGACTTCCTGGTACGGCAGTTGATGAAGGGGTACGAGGTACTGCCGGGGCCCTGCGGGACAGTTGGACCGGACCACGAAATCACCCACGGTGACGAACCGCCCGCAGTGTGCTGAACTTGTGAAGACCGTCATACGGGAACTTCCCTGAGTGCCTCAACTCGGCTTGACCCAGGGGCCGTACAGGTCTTACGTTCTGAATGTGCGGCCGTTCGGAGCCGCCCAGAGTCGCGAAGCCCCCGGTTGTTCCCCCGTGATCGGGGGCTTCGTTCTGCTCCCAGCCCCGTTTCCGGCCGCTACGAGCCGTGATTCGCTCACCCTGGGTCACCACCCCGAGTGCGCCCCATCTGCTCCCACCTCGCCAAACGGCCTGTGCGGCACCCTTCGATGGGCGACTCCCCCGCAGGTACGATGCCCAGGGTGCGACCAACGGACGGCTGCTTCGCGCACCATGGCAACTCCCGTCCGCGGCACAGCGGTTCGACCCAGACTGCCGACGGGCGCCGGCCCGGCGGTGAATCAAGCGGGGGCACGGTTTGTGGGGGGACGTGATGGACTTCGGCACGCAGGGCCCCGAGGCCCCGGCCGACCTCGCGTGGCTGCGAGGCGTGGACGCCTACACGATGGGCGCTTATCCGCAGGCGGAGGAGGAGTTCCGCACCGCGGTACGGATGGATCCCGGGATGGCCGACGGCTGGCTCGGACTGCACGCGCTGCGCGTCGACACGACGACCGCGCTGCTGCGGATGTACCGGCACCGGGAACGCTTCGGGGAACAGCGCACCAGACACCGCCGCACGCTCAACTCCTGGTACTGGCTGGGCTGGTGGGTCCAGCCCGTGCTGGAGAGCCCGCGCGATCTGCTGCTCGCGCACGCCTCGCACTGGCTGGACGGCCGCCATGTGCCCGAGCTGGACCGCGCGTTGGCCGGACTGCCGCCCGTCGACACCGACCACCAGGTCCGCTTCCTGCACGCCTGCCGCGCCTATCTGGTCAAGGACTGGGAGCAGCTGGTCCGGCACACCGATCCGCTGCTGAACGACCAACTCCTTGGCATCGAGGCGGGGTTGTTCGGCGGCATGGCCCGGGTACGGCTTGAGATGTACGGCCAGGCCGAGCCCCTCCTCTCCTCCGCGCTGATGCGCTGTCGCAGCGAACAGCCGCAGCGCAAGGAGTTGCGGTACTGGCTGGCGCGGGCCCACGAGGGCACCGGCCGCAGCGCCGCCGCGCTCCCTCTGTACCGGGCGGTGCACCGCGTCGACCCGGCGTTCATGGACACCTCGGCGCGGCTCGCCGCGATCACCGACTCCGACGGGTACGACGGCTCCGAGGACGTGACCGACCTCGCGGCGATCACGCTCTCCGGCGGGCAGGACGCGCTGGAGGGGCCCGACGGGCTCGATCCGCTGTTCGGCGCCGAGGGACGCGATCTGAAGCTGTCGGAGCCCGGTCTCCCGCCGACCGGTCCGCTGCCCTCGGCCACCGACTCGGTGCGCGAGAAGACCTCGGTGCCCGTCCCGCCGCTGCCCACCGGTCCCACCGACCCCGTCCTGTTGGAGGAGGCGCTCAACGAGCTGGAGCGCATGGTGGGGTTGGAGCCGGTGAAGCGACAGGTCAAGGCGCTGTCCGCCCAGTTGAACATGGCGCGGCTGCGTGCCGGGCAGGGTCTGCCGGTCCAGCCGCCGAAACGGCACTTCGTCTTCTCCGGCCCCTCGGGCACCGGCAAGACGACCGTGGCCCGCATACTCGGCCGCGTCTTCTACGCGCTCGGGCTGCTCGGCGGCGACCATCTCGTCGAGGCGCAGCGGGCCGACCTGGTCGGCGAGTACCTCGGCCAGACGGCCGTGAAAGCCAACGAGTTGATCGACTCCGCGATCGGCGGCGTCCTCTTCGTCGACGAGGCCTACTCGCTCTCCAACTCCGGTTACGGCAAGGGCGACGCGTACGGCGACGAGGCCTTGCAGGTGCTGCTGAAGCGGGCCGAGGACAACCGCGACCACCTGGTGGTGATACTGGCCGGCTACCCCGAGGGCATGGACCGGCTGCTGGCCGCCAACCCGGGGCTGTCGTCCCGCTTCACGACCCGCGTCGACTTTCCGTCGTACCGTCCGCTTGAACTCACCTCCATCGGGGAGGTGTTGGCGGCGGAGAACGGGGACGTGTGGGACGAGGAGGCGTTGGACGAGCTGCGGTCCATCGCCGGGCATGTGGTGGATCAGGGGTGGATCGACGAGCTCGGGAACGGGCGGTTCCTGCGGACCCTGTACGAGAAGAGCTGCGCGTACCGGGATCTGCGGTTGTCGGTGTATCCCGGGATGTTGTCGCGGGATGATCTGTCGACTCTGCGGTTGCCGGATCTGATGCAGGCGTATGGAGAGGTGTTGTCGGGGCGGGGCCCTGCTGGGGGCTGAGCGGTACGCACTGGGTCGGGTGGATCTGTTTCTTCGCGGCTGCGGGCCGGTGGGGGCTTGTCGCGCAGTTCCCCGCGCCCCTTAGGTGGGCACGGGGGATCTGCGTCAATCAAGTACCGTCAGCTCGGTACCGTTTCCTTCAGTTCCGCCGCCCTCGGCTGTGCCGGAACCTCCCGGTGGGCCGGGTCCGTCACCTCGCCCACCAGCAACTCCAGTACGTCCTCCAGGGCGACCAGGCCGAGCACCTTGCCGGACGCGTCGGCGACCTGGGCCAGATGTGTGGCCGCCCTGCGCATCACCGTCAGGGCGTCGTCCAGGGGGAGTTCGGATCGTAGCGTCGTCATGGGGCGCCAGATCTGCTGCGGGACCGCTCGTTCGGACTCCTCCAGGTCGAGTACGTCCTTCACGTGCAGGTAACCCATGAAGGCACCGGTCTCCGCGGCGATCGGGAAGCGGGAGTAGCCGGTGCGGGCGGTGAGGGCGACGATCTCGCCCGGGGTGACCGAGGGGCTGACCGTGACCAGGTTCTCGCGGCGCAGCAGGACGTCCGTGACCGGGCGGGAGCCCAACTCAAGGGCGTCCTCCAGGCGTTCCTGCTCCTCGGGGTCGAGGAGGCCGGCCTGTCCCGAGTCCTCCACCAGGCGGTTGAGCTGTTCGCTGGTGAAGACGGCCTCGACCTCGTCCTTGGGCTCGACGTGGAAGAGCCGCAGGATGCCCTGGGCGACGGCGCCGAGGGCCACGGTGATCGGCCTGCAGATCCGGGCGAAGGCGACCAGGCCGGGGCTGAGCCACATCGCGGCCTTCTCCGGCGCGGCCATCGCGAGGTTCTTCGGGACCATCTCGCCGATGACGAGGTGGAAGAAGACCACGGCGGCGAGCGCGAGGACGTAGCCGAGGGGGTGGATCATGCCCTCGGGCAGGTGCATCCACTCGAAGACCGGCTCCAGTACGTGCGCGACCGTCGGCTCGGCGACCGCGCCGAGCGTCAACGAGCAGACGGTGATGCCGAATTGGGCCGCGGCCATCATCTGGGGCAGCCGCTCAAGGCCGTAGAGGACCTGGCGGGCGCGGGCCGTGCCGAGGGGTTCGATCTGGCTGCGGCGGACGGAGACCAGGGCGAACTCGGCGCCGACGAAGAAGCCGTTGGCGAGTACCAGGAGTACGGCGAAGAGGAGTTGGAGGACGGTCATCGGGCCGCCTCCATGGCGTTGGCGGCGGGAGCCGTGCGGACCAGGCGGACACGCTCGGCGCGGTAGTGGCCGACCTGGCGCACCGAGAGCCGCCAGCCTGGGAGTTCGGCCTTGTCGCCGGGGGCGGGGATGCGGCCGAGGAGGTCGGCGACCAGTCCGGCGACGGTCTCGTACGGTCCCTCGGGGACGTCGAGGCCTATGCGTTGGAGGATGTCGACGCGGCAGCTGCCGTCCGCGTCCCAGGCCGGCTTGCCGTCCTCCGGTGGGACTGCGGCGAGTTCGGGTACGTCCTGGCCGTCGTGTTCGTCGCGGACCTCGCCGACGAGTTCCTCGACGATGTCCTCCAGGGTGACCACACCGGCCGTACCGCCGTACTCGTCGACGACGACGGCGATCGGCTGCTCGCTGCGCAGCCGGGCCAGGAGGGGTTGGACGGGCAGGGTCTCGGGGACCAGCACCGGAGACTTGGCGATGCTGGTGACGGGGGTGCGGAGCCGGGCGTGCGAGGGCACGGCCAGCGCGTCCTTGAGGTGGACCATGCCGACGATCTCGTCGATCTTCTCGCGGTAGACGGGGAAGCGGGACAGACCGGTGGCGCGGGTCAGGTTGACCACGTCCTCGGCGGTCGCCGACGACTGCAGCGCGCTGACCTTCACGCGTGGGGTCATGACGTGCTGCGCGGTCAACTCGCCCAGCGACAGCGTCCGTACGAAGAGATCGGCGGTGTCCTGCTCCAGCGTGCCGGCCTGCGCCGAGTGCCGGGCCAGGGAGACGAGTTCACCGGGGGTGCGGGCGGAGGCCAGCTCCTCGGTGGGCTCGACGCCCAGCGCGCGGACGAGCCGGTTGGCGACGGTGTTCAGCGCGGCGATCACCGGGCGGAACAGGCGGGCGAAGGCGTGCTGCGGTGCGGCGACGAAGCGCGCGACCTGCAAGGGCCGCGACACCGCCCAGTTCTTGGGCACGAGTTCGCCGATCACCATCTGCACGGCGGAGGCCAGCAGCATGCCGACGACCACGGCGACACCGGAGACGGCGCCCTCGGGGATGCCGATCGCGCTGAACGGGCCGTGCAGCAGCTGTGCCAGGGCCGGTTCGGCGAGCATGCCGACGACCAGGGAGGTGATGGTGATGCCGAGCTGGGTGCCGGAGAGCTGGAAGGACAGCTCCTTGAGCGACTCGACGACCGTGGCGGCCCGTCGGTCGCCCTCGGCGGCGGCCTTCTCGGCCTCGGGACGCTCCACGGTGACGAGCCCGAACTCGGCCGCGACGAAGAAGCCGTTGGCCAGAATCAGCAGGATCGCCGCTCCGAGGAGCAACAAGGGGATGGTCATGCCGCCGCCTCGATATGTCGGGAGGGGGCGGCGCAGGTACTACAGGACGATCCGTCCATCGCTGGAGGGAGTCACTCCTCGGGTAGCAGGGGGCCTCTGAAGACCGGGGGGAGCATCAGTGGCGGAGGCGCGACGAAAAACGCCACCGACAACAGATTAATCAAGACATGGCCATCTACGGCAGATCCCTTGTCGAGTGGGCCTCGGTGAGCGCCCGCAAAGTGCGCGCGTCGGCGATGGCCCGCTCCTTGGCGATGCCGGGCTGGATGCCGAGCACGGGGAGGCTGGTGCCGTCGCTGAGGTTGAGGAACACCCAGGGGTCGCCGGGGCGAAGGTTCACCTGGAGGATCTCGGCCCACTCCAGATGGCGCCTGCCGGCGATGTTCACGACGGTGACACCGGACTCGTCGGCGACGACCTTCACGCGCGCGAGCAGGGCCAGCACGGCGAAGAGAAGGGCACCGGTGAAGACGAAGCTGAGCTTCTCCCCCGGGCCGAGCTGCTCCAGGAGCAGCGCGACGGTCGTGATGACGACGAAGATCGCGGTGCCCGCGGTGAGCAGCACGGCACGGGTGCGGCCCGGCCGGAACGTGACCGGCAGGGCAGGGAGTTCGGACATGATCGGCGTGGTCCTCGGCGTGTTCTTCGGTGTGTTCCTCAGAGACGGCAGGCGTGGATGGCCGTCGTCAGGATGGCCCGGGCGCCGATGTCGTACAGGTCGTCCATGATCCGCTGGGCTTCCTTGGCGGGGACCATCGCGCGGACGGCGACCCAGCCCTCGTTGTGCAGCGGGGAGACGGTCGGGGACTCCAGGCCGGGGGTGAGCGCGACGGCCTTCTCCAGCTGCTCGACGCGGCAGTCGTAGTCCATCATCACGTACGTCCGGGCGACCAGGACGCCCTGGAGACGGCGCAGGAACTGCTGGACCTTCGGTTCCTCGACCTCGGCGCCCTTGCGGCGGATGACGACGGCCTCGGACTTCATGATGGGGTCGCCGAAGACCTCAAGGCCCGCGTTGCGCAGGCTGGTGCCGGTCTCGACGACGTCCGCGATGACCTCGGCGACACCCAGCTCGATGGCCGTTTCCACGGCGCCGTCGAGGTGGACGACGGAGGCGTCGATGCCGTTGTCGGCGAGGTGCCCGGCGACGATCCCCTCGTACGAGGTGGCGACCGTCTTGCCCTTGAGGTCCTCCATGCTGCTCGCCTCGCCGGGCTTGGAGGCGAAGCGGAACGTGGAGCGGGCGAAGCCGAGCGGGAGGATCTCCTCGGCGCTCGCGGCGGAGTCGATCAGCAGGTCGCGCCCGGTGATGCCGATGTCGAGGCGGCCGGAGGAGACGTAGATCGCGATGTCGCGGGGGCGGAGATAGAAGAACTCGACCTCGTTGACCGGGTCGACGATCCGCAGTTCCTTGGACTCCCGGCGCTGCTGGTAGCCGGCCTCATGCAGCATGTCCGCCGCAGGTCCTGACAGGGAACCCTTGTTGGGGACGGCGATGCGCAGCATGAGGTCGGCTTCCTTCGCGTGAAAAGGGGTGAACTGTCTCAAACGGTTCTGAAGGTGTTTCTACAGGTGGGCGTAGACGTCGTCCAGCGAGATTCCGCGGGCGACCATCATCACCTGGACGTGGTAGAGCAGCTGCGAGATCTCCTCGGCAGCCGCCTCCTTGCCCTCGTACTCGGCGGCCATCCAGACCTCGGCGGCCTCTTCGACGACCTTCTTGCCGATGGCATGGACGCCCTTGCCGACCAGCTCTGCGGTGCGGGAAGTGGCGGGGTCGCCGGTGGCGGCCTTCTGCTGGAGCTCGGTGAAGAGCTCCTCGAACGTCTTATTGGACATGATGTCCCAACACTACAGAGTTGCGGGCACACCTCATCGCCAGGGTTCAGATACTGAGCGGAGGGTGGCCGCCGTCGCGACGGCCGCCGTCACCGCCTCGTGCCCCTTGTCCTCGTTCGAGCCCTCCAGGCCGGCCCGGTCCAGGGCCTGCTCCTCGGTGTCGCAGGTCAGGACGCCCATGCCGACGGGGACGCCGGTCTCGACCGAGACCTGGGTGAGACCCTGGACGACGCCCTGGCACACGTACTCGAAGTGCGGGGTGCCGCCCCGGATGACGACACCGAGGGCGACGATCGCGTCGTAGCCCCGGCCCGCCAACACCTTTGCCACGACCGGGAGTTCCCAGCTGCCGGGGACCCGGAGCAGGGTCGGCTCATCGATCCCCAGGTCGTGCAGGGCGCGCAGGGCGCCGTCCACCAGACCGTCCATCACCTTTTCGTGCCACTGCGCCGCGATGACGGCGACCCGCAGGTCTCCGACGTTGCGTACGGACAGTTCCGGTGCGCCCTTGCCGCTCACGTTCTCTTGTCTCCTCGGTGACTTCTGAAGGTGTCTTACTGGTTGCCGCAGGTGGACACGGGGGCCGTGTCCAGCCAGGGCAGGTCGTGGCCCATGCGGTCCCGCTTGGTGCGCAGGTAGCGGAGGTTGTGCTCGCCCGCCTGTATCGGCATCGGCTCGCGGCCGGTGACCTTGAGGCCGTGCCGGACGAGCGCGTCGGTCTTGTCCGGGTTGTTGGTCATCAGGCGCAGGCTGCGGACGCCGAGGTCCTCCAGGATCTGTGCGCCTGCGCCGTAGTCCCGGGCGTCGGCGGGCAGGCCGAGTTCGAGATTGGCGTCGAGGGTGTCCCGGCCGCGCTCCTGGAGTTCGTAGGCCCGGAGCTTGGAGAGCAGGCCGATGCCGCGCCCCTCGTGGCCGCGCAGGTAGACCACCACTCCCCTGCCCTCCTCCTGGATGCGCTCCAGGGAGGTCTCCAGCTGGGGGCCGCAGTCGCAGCGCAGGGAGTGGAAGACGTCGCCGGTGAGGCACTCGGAGTGGACGCGGACCAGGACGTCCTCGCCGTCGCCGATCTCGCCGTGGACTAGGGCGACGTGCTCGACGCCGTCGACGGTGGACCGGTAGCCGAAGGCCGTGAACTGGCCGTGGCGGGTGGGGAGTTGGACCTCGGCCTCGCGGCGGACGGTGGGTTCGGCGGTCTGCCGGTAGGCGATCAGGTCCTCGATGGAGATGATCGTCAGGCCGTGCTTGCGGGCGAACGGGATCAGTTCGGGGAGGCGGAGCATACGGCCGTCCTCGCCGGCGATCTCGACGATCGCGCCGGCCGGGCGCAGTCCCGCGAGGCGGGCGAGGTCGACGGCTGCCTCGGTGTGGCCGTTGCGGACCAGCACACCGCCGGTCCTGGCGCGCAGCGGGAAGACGTGGCCGGGGCGGACGAGGTCGTCGGCCTCGACGGTGCCGCTCGCGAGAAGCCGGAGCGTGGTCGCGCGGTCGGCGGCCGAGATACCGGTGGTCACACCGTGGGCGGCGGACGCGTCCACGGAGACGGTGAAGGCGGTCTTCATCGACTCGGTGTTGTCCTCGACCATCTGCGGGAGCCGGAGCCGGTCCAGCTCGTCGCCCTCCATGGGCGCGCAGATGAGGCCCCGGCACTCGCTCATCATGAAGGCGATGATCTCGGGGGTGGCCTTCTCGGCGGCGATGACGAGGTCGCCCTCGTTCTCGCGGTCCTCGTCGTCGACGACCACGACCGGGCGGCCGGCCGCGATGTCGGCGATGGCCTGCTCGACCGGGTCGAGCGAGAAGTCCTCGAAACCGTCTGTGCTGTAGAGGATCGGTGCCGCTGTCATGCCGGCGCTCCTTCCAGGACGGGCTGCGGGGCCTTGCGGGAGCGCAGCCACCAGTCGCGCATGCCCCACAGGACGAGTGCGCCGTAGATGACGTAGACGAAGCCGGAGAAGGCGAAGCCGTTGGCGAAGTTGAGAGGGACGCCGACGAGGTCGACGAGGAGCCAGGCGAACCAGAACTCGACCATGCCGCGGGCCTGGGCGTACATCGCGACGATGGTGCCGACGAAGATGTAGGCGTCGGGCCACGGGTCCCAGGACAGGGACGGGTACGCCTTGAAGAGGGCGGCGACCGCGACCGTTCCCACGGCGGCGGCGCCGACCAGGATCGCGCGTTCGCGCCAGGTGGCGAAGCGGGGGGTGATGTGGCCGTCGGCGGAGCCGCCCTGGCCGCGGTTCCACTGCCACCAGCCGTAGACCGCGACGACCATGACGACGATCTGCTTGCCGGCGCTGCCGGAGAGGTGGGCGGTGGCGAAGGCCGCGAAGAGGATCACGCCGGAGACGAACTGGGTGGGCCAGCTCCAGATCGAACGCCGCCAGCCGAAGGCCAGAGCGATCAGGCCGACGACGTTGCCGATCATGTCCGACCACTTGATGTGCTGGCCGAACAGGACGAAGGCCTCGGAGTTGAGCCAGTTCACGGGGTCACCTCGCGCGAGCCCATGAGCCGCTCGACGTACTTGGCGATGACGTCCACTTCGAGGTTGACCGGGTCGCCGGGCTGCTTGAGGCCCAGCGTGGTCAGGTCGAGGGTGGTGGGGATGAGGCTGACCGTGAAGTAGTCCGGGCCCGCGTCGACGACGGTGAGGCTGATGCCGTCGACGGTGATGGAGCCCTTCTCTACGACGTAGCGCGTGAGGTCGGCCGGGAGGGAGATCTTGACGAGCTCCCAGTTCTCGGACGGCTTGCGCTCCAACACCGCGCCGGTGCCGTCGACATGGCCCTGCACGATGTGTCCGCCGAGGCGGGCGCCGAGGGCCATGGGGCGTTCGAGGTTGACGCGGGAGCCGACGGCGAGGACGCCGAGGCTGGAGCGGTTCAGGGTCTCGGCCATGACGTCGGCGGTGAACTCGTCACCCTCGTGCTCGACGACGGTGAGACAGACGCCGTTCACGGCGATGGAGTCGCCGTGCTTCGCGCCCTCGGTGACGATCGGGCCGCGCAGACGAAAGCGGGAGGCGTCGTCGAGACTCTCGACGGCGGTGACCTCACCCAGCTCTTCGACGATTCCGGTGAACACTTCCCGGGTCCTCCTGCCACATAGGGGCACGGACTCCGGGGCCTGTCGAAGACGACAGAATGAAACGAACGGAAGCACCTTGAGTGACGCCGGACAGAACCCGTCCACACAGGACGAGCCAATACGGCGGCGCGCATAAATGCCCGCCCGCCGCGCACTGCCTCCCATCCGGACTTTAACCGTCGGTCCAGGAATTTCACCTGGTCAACCGGCCGCTGGAAGCGGACGGGTCGCGGACTGTAACCGCCGGTTCGGACTTTCACCGACCCCGGAGTGCGCTGCTTCTGGTACACGGCAAGTGTGCCACGCCCTGCAAGGGTCCATCCAGGTGAACGGTGTGTGCTGGCTCACAGACAGTGCCGCTGGACTTTTCAACAGGCCCTCACCTGCTGGATCATCTGGTCTAGTCCTTTCTGGATCTCGGAGACTCCGGACGGGATGCCCATGTACCGGTCCGGCGGTGGTGACGACGGCCCTTGCCCACCGCCGGGCCACTCAGAGCACGTGGCGTGCCGTCTGGCAGGCTGAAACGATGACGACCGCCGACGAGTTCGAGGCGCACCGACCACGTCTGTTCGGCCTGGCCTACCGCATGCTCGGCTCCGCGGACGAGGCCGAGGACACGGTCCAGGACGCCTATCTGCGGTTCGACGCGGCCGAGCGGACCGGGATCGAGCACCCCGGGGCCTGGCTCGCCAAGGTCGTCACCAATCTCTGCCTCAGCCGGCTGACCTCGGCCAGGGTCCGCCGCGAGCAGTACGTCGGAACCTGGCTGCCGGAACCCGTGATCACCGCGGGCGGCACGCTCGGCCCCATCGAGTCGGCCGAGCAGCGGGACGCCGTATCCATGGCGATGCTGGTGCTGCTGGAGCGGCTCACGCCCACCGAGCGCGCCGTGTACGTGCTGCGGGAGGCGTTCGCCTACGGCCATCGCGAGATCGCCGGCGTACTGGACCTCACCGAGGCCAACTGCCGTCAGCTGTACCGGCGGGCGGTGCAGCGGGTGGGTGAGCCCGGGTCGCGCTTCGACGCCGCACCCCGGCATCAGGAGGAACTGGTCAGGTCGTTCATCACGGCAGCCCGCGAGGGCGATCTGGCCGGCCTGGAGAAGCTGCTCGCCACCGATGTGACCTGGTGGAGCGACGGCGGCGGCAGGGTCAGCGCGGCCCGGCGGCCGATCGAGGGGCGGGAGAAGGTCGTACGGTTCCTGGTCGGCGTGGTGGACCGGTGGGCGACCGGCCTGGACTTCGCGGTCACCGAGGTCAACGGGGAGAGCGCGCTTGCCGGTTGGGAGGGTGACCGGCTGGTCGGCGTGCTCGTGTTCGAGCTGCGCGCCGGGCTGATCGCGCAGGTCCGGACGGTGGTGAATCCGGACAAGCTGGGCTTCATAGGGCGTCAGCTCGCGGGGGCGTAGTGGATATGGCGGGTGTTCGCGGGCCGTTGTCACATTCGCCGGGGGCTGTTCCGTCCTAGCTGGCGGAGGGCGCGCCAACCCCGGTGCGCCCGGCGTCCGAAGGGGCTGAACAGCATGACCACGATCCTCGTGACCGGCGGCACCGGAAACCTCGGCCGGCTCGTCACCGAGCGGTTGCGGGCGGACGGGCACGAGGTGCGGGTGCTCAGCCGGCACGCGCAGCCCTACGCCGTCGATCTGCGCACGGGCGGGAGCGGCCTCGACGCGGCCGTCGCGGGAGTCGACACGATCGTGCACTGCGCGAGCGCGTACCGCGGGGACGAACGGGCGGCCACGAACCTGCTCGCGGCGGCGCGGCGGGCCGGTGTGGGTCATCTCGTCCACATCTCGATCGTCGGCGTCGACCAAGTGCCGTTCGGCTACTACAAGTCCAAGCTCGCCGTCGAGAAGCTGGTCGAGGAGTCGGGGCTCGGCTGGACCGTGCTGCGCGCGACACAGTTCCACGATCTGCTGTTCATGCTGTTCAAGACGCTGGCCAAGCCGCATGTGATGGTGCTCCCGGCCGGTCTGCGGGACCAGCCGATCGACGTGTCCCAAGTCGCGGACAGGCTGGTCGAGTTGGCGACGGCCGCTCCCGCGGGGCGCGTGGCGGACATGGGCGGACCGGAGGTGCGGACGTTCGACTCGTTGGCCCGCGCGTATCTGAAGGCCACGGGACGGCGACGGCTGGTGATGGGCCTACGGCTGCCGGGCAGGACGTTCCGGGCGTTCCGCGCGGGCGGGCACCTCGCGCCGGAGCGAGCGGTGGAGAAGGGGACGTTCGAGGAGTATCTGGCGGGGCGGCTGGGGGAAGGACGGCAGGGCTGACCGGGCGAGTGCGGGTCACGCTGTGACTGAGGCACGACACGAGCGGCCCGGGACAGCTGTGGAAGCTGAACGGCTCCGCCGGCTGTTCCGGTTCTTCGGCGCCACCCAGAGCGCCGGCCGCTCCCCGGTGTACGAGGCCCTCAGCGAAGGCGTCGCGGGTGACGACGGCCTTCTCGGCCTGCTTCTCGACACACCGGAGGAGCAGCGCCGGCCGAGTCTCTTCTTCGCCGCGGTGAACCTGCTTCTCGCATCACGCCGAGGCTCGGAGTTGGCCGCCTACTATCCGATCCACGGTGGGCACAGAGCGGTCGACGACCGACTGGTGCCGGCGCTCTCCGCCTTCTGCCGCCGGCACCGCGACGAACTGGCTCGCCTGCTGTCGGAGCGATCCACCCAGACCAACGAGATCCGCCGCTGCGTCGCCCTGCGCGTCGGCGTCGACCACGTCCAGCGCCACTGGCCGGGTCCCGTCGCCTTTGCCGAAGTCGGCGCCAGCGCCGGGCTCAACCTGCTGTTCGACCACTACGACTACCGCCTCGACGGCGAAGTGTCGTCCACGACCAGTGCCTCCTCGGTCGTCGTGTCCTGCGAGGTCCGGGGCGCGTCCGGCACCGGCATCCTCCGGACAGCACCGCCGATAACCCGGCGACTCGGCATCGACCAACGTCCGATCGACCTGTCCGACCCCGATGCCCGTGCCTGGCTGGAAGCCTTCGTCTGGCCCGAGCACATCGAGGAACTCGCGACTCTGCGGGGCGCCGTCGACCTCGCCGCCGCCACCTCGGCTGCGCGTGTGGTGACGGGCGACGCGGCCACGGACACCGCTCGGATACTCGGCGAACTGCCGGGCCGCGAGCCGGTGGTCGTGTTCACCGCTTCGCTGCTCAGCTATCTCACCGCCCAGGCTCGTACCGCCTTCGTCGCACAACTCCGGGAAGCCGCTCAACGGCGCCCGGTGGCATGGGTTTTCGCGGAGGCGCCCGGACTGCTGGCGACCACCGGACTCGACGTCGTCGCTCTGCGCGGCCCGCTCGCTCGGCGCAACTCCCTGTACCTGGTGGGAGCCAGCCTGCGCGGCGCCGATCGACGCCATGACCAGTTGCTCGGCCTGGCCGACCCCTACCTGCGCTGGTTCTCCCCGGCCCGGGACCCCGCAGACGACTTCGACTGGGTCCCGACGGACTGAACAGGACTCGGAACAGGCCCTAGCTCTCCGGCGGTGCGAACAACTCGTCCTGCGCGCCGTCCTGCGCGGTCAGCAGCGCACCGCGCAGGACGGCGCCGCCGCCGAGGGCGCTCGGTCGTACCTCCGCGGGCAGCGGTGACATCCGGCCGACGCGCACGGCCACCCGTGCGGCGAGTTCGTCGCCGCCTGCTTGCCCGACCTCTCCGCCCAGGACCACGCATCCCGGGTCCAACAGGGCGACCACGGACGCGACGCCCAGTGCGAGCCGGTCGGCCAGAGCGTCCAGGAAGCGGAGAGCGGGGGCGTCGGGCACCGCCGCCACCGCTCGCCGCACCACCTCCGCCGCCGTCGACTCCCCCTCCGGGACTCCGGCCAACACCCCGTGTTCCCGGGCCAGTTCCACCACCGCACCCGCCCCGGCCAGCGAATGGAAGCCCCCCTCGCAGTCCGTCGCCGACGGCAGCCCCCTCGTGCCCGGCACCGGCAGGAAGCCGAGCTCGCCCGCGCCCCCGGACGCTCCCCGGCGCAGCGCGCCGTCCAGGACGACCGCGGCGCCGATGCCCATGCCGAGCCAGAGGAGTACGAAGGTGTCCCGGTCGCGGGCGGCGCCGTCGCGCTGTTCCGCCAGGGCGGCGAGGTTGGTCTCGTTCTCGACGATGAGGCGGGTGTCGGGAAGCCGTTCCTGGAGGGCGGCGACCAGGCGGCGGTGCCATGCGGGCAGGCCTGTGGTGTCGCGGAGTTCGCCGCTCGCCGGGTCGATCAGGCCGGGTGCGCCGATGCCGACCGTGTGCAGGTGCTCCGCACCCGCCTCCTTCGCGGCCCGTTCCACCAGCGCCACCGCCTGCTCGACCGCGGGTCCGGTCCCCGTGTCGCCGCCGATCGGTACCGACGCCTCGGCAAGTACCCGGCCCAGCAGGTCGGAGACGAGCACGGAGACGCCCTCCAGGCGGACATCCAGCGCGGCGAGGTACGCGCGGTCGGCGACGATGCCGTACAACCGGGCGTTCGGGCCGCGCCGTTGTTCCCCCGACTCGCCGACCATCTCGATCAGTCCGGAGGCCGTGAGGCGTTCGACGAGGTCGGCGACGGTGGGCCGGGACAGTCCGGTGAGCTGCTTCAACTGCCCTGCCGTCAGCGGGCCTTCGCGCTGCAGCAGTCGCAGGGCGAGCCGGTCGTTGATGGCCCGGGCGGTGCTCGGGGATGCGGGCATGCCGGGAATCCTCCCAGATCGAGGGGGTGCGGCGGGCGGCCGGTAATTCTCTATCTATCAGGCAGGGTTCCTGATAGTTTACGCGACGCGAGTGGGGATGGGGATCGGAACAGGGGACCTGAACAGCAGAAGGGGCCGGACAGATGAGCGAAGTGGTCTACGACCGACACGAGGTGAAGCGCGCCCGGTACGCCGTGGCGGCCGTCTTCACCGTGCACGGCGCGGTCACCGGTTCGTTCGCGACCCGGGTGCCGTGGATCCAGGAGCACGCGCACGTCGCCGCCGGCTGGCTCGGTTTCGCGCTCGCCTTCGGGGCGTTCGGCGCCTCCTGCTCGATGCCGCTGGCCGGTTGGATCACGCACCGCTTCGGCAGCCGTACGGCGCTGCGCGGGCTGATCTCGCTGTGGACGATGTCCCTGGTGCTGCCGTCCCTCGCGCCGAACCTGGTCACCCTGTGCCTGGCGATGTTCACGTACGGCGCGAGCGCGGGCATGGCCGACGTGGCGATGAACGCGCTCGGCGTCGAGATCGAGCGCCTCCTCGACAAGTCGATCATGTCGAGCCTGCACGGCATGTGGAGCGCGGGCGCCCTGATCGGTTCGGCGGGCGGCACACTAGCCGCGCATCTCGGCTCTGACGCGCGCGTGCACCATCTCATCGCGGCCGTGATCCTCACCCTGCTCGGCGTGACCGCCTGCCGCTGGGTGCTCGACATCCAGCCGGGGGTGGAGGAGGAGGCGCCGCCCCGGTTCACGCTGCCGCCCCGGTCGGCGCTGCTCATCGGCGCGGTGGGCTTCTGCGCGGTGTTCGCGGAGGGGGCCAGCCTGGACTGGTCGGCGGTGTACCTGCACGGCCAGTTGGGCACGTCGGCCGGGCTGGCGGCGGCCTCGACGACCGGTTTCATGCTGACGATGGCGGTGGCCCGGCTGGTGGGCGACGCGGTGGTGAACCGCTTCGGCTCGGTGCGCACGGTCCGCGCGGGTGGGGTTCTCGCCGTGTGCGGCGGGCTGCTGATCGTCGTCGCGGACGGCCCGGCACTGGCGATGGGCGGCTTCGCGCTGCTCGGTCTCGGCATCGCCGTGGTCGTCCCGCTCTGCTTCGCCGCGGCGGGTCACAACGGACCCAACCCGAGCCAGGCCATCGCGGGCGTGGCGACGATCACCTACACCTCGGGGCTGATCGCGCCGAGTCTGATCGGTGGGGTCGCGCAGGCGACGAGCCTGGTGGTGTCGTTCTGCCTGGTGACGGCGTTGGCGGGCGGGCTGGTGGTCTTCGCGGGCGTGCTGCGCACCGGGGACCGGGACCGCCCGAAGGTCAGCGCCCCGAGCGCAGCAGTGCCCGACCGGCAGCTCTGAACGCGTCGCTCCAGGGCGCGGGGCGCAGCGTCTCGGCGTCCAGCCGGACCAGTACCCGGGTGCCGGTCGCGTACGTCGCCTCGCCGTCCGCCGAGCAGAACCGGAAGCCGTAGGTCAGGCCGGTGTTACCCAGCCGGTCGAGCCACAGGTGGACGGCGTAGGCGCCCGGCCTGGTGACCGGTGCCTCGTAGCTGATCAGCAGTTCCTTCACGACGTTGCAGGCGTCGCCGGCGCTTGCCCAGTCGCCGTCGAAGCGGACTCCGTGCTCCTGCCACAGCTCGGTCCAGGCGCGCTCGACGAGGAGCGGGTAGCGGGCGTTGTGCAGCATGCCGAGGGCGTCGAGGTCGTCGAAGTGGACGGTGACGGGGATGAGCCGGCCGTGGGTGAGGGCGGTGGCGGGCGGGCTTTCTACGGTCACGGCGGGGCTCCCGAGCGGTGCTGAGTGGGGCGGTGGAGACTGTGGGGACGCCCCATTCTAAGCGACCGCTCAGGAACCCCTGTTCGAGAAGGCCCACATCAGGCGGGCCCTGTGCGAGCCGGCCAGCTGGTAGCGGGCGGGCCTGTGCGGGTCGGCCGGCCGGTGATCGGCGTGCCTTCGCGGCCCGGCCGGCCGGTGACAGGCGAGGCCGTACGGGTCGGCCGGCCGGTGACAGGCGAGCCCGTGCGGCCCAGCC